>CADCOU010000052.1 GCA_902803155.1 uncultured Lachnospiraceae bacterium
CCCCACTGATTCGGATTGCCGTGCTGCGCCATGAATCTCCGTGCAAAGGCATAGATCTCCATGATCCGTCCGACGTCCGGTTCTTCAGATTTTCTGATATGTAAAGACTGTAATGCGCTCATTCGTCGCAGAGCCTCCTTCTTCCTGAGCCTTCATAGAGATTATTCTCTTCTCGCAGCGGTTTACTCTGCTTTCTGATACTCCATGTCTGTCAATGCGCAGGGAAGAAGCTTCCCCGGGTCCGCATCCGGGCGGATCCATTCATCCACATATTTCTCCGGCATGATCAGAGGCATCCTGTCATGGATAAAGCGTATCCCTTCTCCCGGTTCTCTGGTGAGGATCACAAAAACCGGAAGATTATTCTCAATCCGGTACAGTCCGCACAGCCAGGTTATATCACTGTCTTTTGGACGTATCCCGTACTTAGTACCGATACGTCTTTTTCCGTCTTCTCTGACCGGATGCTCCCATTCGTAATACAGACTGGCCGGGACAATGCAGCGATGTCTCGCCCAGTCCTCCCGGAAGGTCGGTTTCTGAGCAGCAGTCTCCGCCCTGGCGTTCACCAGCAGAGATCTGCCGGTATATCCCCACTTCATGGGAAAGACTGTCCGGTCGCCCGACCGGTTCGGGGCGATCACCGGCACAATGTTCGAAGGATATATTTCCCCGTATGAGGCAAGCTCCCCTGTTTCTTTCCATCTTTCCGCCATGGACGAACGGCACATCTCTTCCATCAGCTCTCTCATCTGCGGAGTTTCCTCAAACAGATACCGGCAGCACATATCCGAATCCTCCTGTTATCTCTGTCATCCGGTCTATTCCAGACGGAGCGCTTCCCCGTCCTGTCAGCCTGCTCTTTATTTCATATACAGAATATACTTGCCAAACTTCGGGATTTTACTGATCAACACAGAAGCTGCATAGCTGGCGACAAAGCATATGATCCAGAGCAGGAGAACTTTAAGCGGTTTTGTCAACGCTAATGTGTTGACGGTATGGGCAAAGGTTCTTCTGAAAATATTATGCATCAGGAAAACAGCAAAGGAATAGAAGGAGATCTGTCTAACTATCTTATATCCATAGATGGTCTTAACCCTGGACGCAAGTTCATAAATCCCCATGGATGCCAACAGAAGCAGTACATCGTTATACCGCATTTTATACTCAAAACCTTTTTGATAAGACCAGATCTGGATAAAAACAACCGATACGAAGGCCGCTATGGAAGCAGCCGCGACGTATAACGATCTGATCTTTTTGAAAGTACCCTTGCTGATAAAGTAGCCATACAAAATATATAATCCAAAATGAGCCCCGCTGAATCCAAAAGAAAACTGATTCGATATCCGCAGTTCCGGATGATACACCCTATAGGCGACATTCAAAGTAGTGACTCCAAGGGAATAAAAAGTATAAATAAGCAGAGGAAACAAAAACAGTTTATTATCATACTTCTTCAATACCATTGACACAAAAGGGAGCAGGAGATACAGGCCAAGTATAGTCGGCAGATACCACACATGACTCATATTGACACGTCTTAGGAAAAGCATTTCCTCTGCCAGTTGCAGAAAGCTGATGGATGCATGTTCACGCAGTACAAGAAAAGCGTCATAGATGGCGATCCAGATCAAGGTGCAGGCCAACAAATGAAGCCATTTGTTTTTCCAAAAATCTTTGATACGATCATTATCATACTCTCTTGGAAGCAGTAAACTGCCGGTAATCATCAGAAAAAGCGGTACTCCCAATCGTCCGGCCGTATGGCAGGTGAAGCCAAAAATACGAGACTGCATTGACAGCGATGTCACATTCTCAAGTTCAAATTGATAAACAACTTCTGTCACATGGCAAAGTACAACAGATAGAATAGCTGCTGCCCTGACCAGATCGATCCATTTTATTCTTGCCTTTTCAGTACTCATTTTTCTCCGCTATCCAAACATTGATTTTTCCGTTTATTTTATAATTCTACATTAACTAAGCATTTATAGTATGCTTTCTGACATATTTTTGCAATTCAATAGATTGTCACATAAATGTGACGTCACATCTGGCGACGACTGTCGTGGGGAACTGTAGAAATCGCCGATCTTTTTCTGTAATACGGGATAGTTGTGGACACCGAAAAGACGGGATGATATAAGGAGCCTGTCCCGTTAAGTAACTCTCTCAAAAAGGAAAGGCTTCTCTCATGATGGATCACCGGCGATTTCTCGAATGCAGAGCAAGACTCATGGAACAGCTGGAGCTTTCACGTGACATGCCGGATTCAGAGATACTTGCTCTGATCGATGATCTGATCGCTGAGACCGATCCTTCCAGGCGTATGCGTTTCCCGGACCGCTGCCAGCTGAAGACAGAACTGTTCAATTCGGTCCGACGCCTTGACATCCTGCAGGAGCTCCTCGATGACGACTCCGTAACAGAGATCATGGTAAACGGTACTGACAGCATCTATGTGGAACGTGCAGGCCGTCTGACCAAATGGGATAAGCACTTTACCTCGCGGGAGAAACTGCAGGATATCGTGCAGGCGATCGTGGCGGTGTCAAACCGTGTTGCGAATGAATCGGTTCCGATCGTTGATGCGCGTCTGAAAAAGGGAGAGCGTGTCAATATCGTCATGAATCCGGTCGCGATTGAGGGGCCTGTGATCACTATCCGGAGATTTCCCGATGATCCGATCAGCATGAATGATCTGATCGCCTGGCACTCCATTTCGGCGGAAGCTGCGGATTTTCTCAGAAAGATGGTGCAGGCGGGCTACAACATCTTCATCTCAGGAGGTACCGGAAGCGGGAAGACAACCTTCCTGAATGCTCTGTCGAATTTTATCCCGGAAGATGAGCGGATCATCACGATTGAAGACAATGCCGAGCTTCAGATCCGTGGAGACCGCAACCTGGTGCGCCTCGAAGCCCGACGCCCGAATGCAGAGGGTGGAGGGGAAGTCACGATCCGTGATCTGATCCGATCCTCGCTCCGCATGCGTCCGGACCGGATCATCGTCGGAGAGGTCAGAGGAGAAGAGACGATCGATATGCTGCAGTCATTAAACACGGGACATGACGGGTCTCTCTCAACCGGTCACGGAAACAGTCCCCGTGACATGCTTTCCCGTCTGGAGACCATGGTCATCATGGGGATGGAGATCCCGGTTGCGGCGATCCGCCGCCAGATCGCATCCGGTATCGATCTGATGGTACACCTGTCACGCATGAGGGATAAAAGCCGGAAGGTACTCGAGATCCTGGAGATCGACGGGTACGATCCGAAGAGCGGCGAGATCCGCACCCATACGATCTTCGAATACCAGGGTCTCGGGGAAGATAAGAGCGGAGCTCTTACAGGGTCCCTGGTAAAAGTCGGTGAACTGAAACATACACAGAAACTGGAGCGGGCAGGAGTCTCCCTGGAGACAACCATATAGAATAAGACGGCTCCGGAATGAGCCTTTCAGTGCGGGAAGCCCCCGCCTCTGCAGACGGCGGGCAGCATACTATGATCTCCGCGTGACGGACTGCCGACGTAAAGGATACAGAGGATATGATTCTATGAAGGTTTATAATTCTCATCGACGATCAAAGAAGCTGCGAAAAGCGCACTTCGGTATAAAACCCAGGCCGGTTCGCCGGAAACCCGGTCCGCACGATCCGCCCGGTTCCTCTCCGTCCGACTATGGGACTTATGTATTCTCCCGCCGTGAATGGATTCTCAATACGCTTCTCTATCTGGCGCTGGATGCACTGATCTCCGTTCTGTTCTATCGCTCTGTTATCGCATTTCTGATATTTCTGCCCGGCATATACCTCTTTTTCAAAAGCCGGCGTGCTGATCTGCTGCTCCTCCGGAACCGACGGATGCTCTCGGAATTTACTACCGGCATGCAGATGGTCAATGCCTCCCTGCAGGCTGGGTACGCGATGGAGAATGCCTTTCGCGAAGCAGCATACGAACTTCGGAAGATCTATCCGGAGAATTCTTTTATTATCATCGAATTCCGGTATATTCTCTCACAGCTGAATCTGAATGTCCCGGTGGAAACACTGCTGACGGATCTCGGAAAACGCACCCATATTGAAGATATCATCCATCTCGCAGAGGTCTTCCAGACTGCGAAGCGGACCGGCGGAGACATGATCGGCATCATCCGCGGATCGGTGACAAGTGTCCAGGCGAAGGAAGAAACCCGCGAAGAGATCGAGGCAAATCTCTCGGGCAAGGCATCTGAACAGAAGATCATGGCGGTTGCGCCGCTGGCGATCATCGCCTATACATCTCTCACATCGCCGGGTTTTCTGGACGTTTGCTATCACAATACGCTCGGGATCCTGATCATGACGGCAGCCCTTATCATCTATGCGGCAGCGTATCTGTGGGGAAAGAAAATACTGCAGATCGAGGTGTGAGAAATGACTCCGGTATGATCTTTCACAGACTTCCTGCAGGTATATCTGAACACCACCTGAATTTCAACAGCATGAATACCCGGATACAGGAGAATCCTATATGAGACAGAACAATAACCGTCCTATGCAGCACCGGAAGGCTTCTCCCGGCATTCATCCGGGCCCAACGCGGAAAATGCAGCCGAAAGTGCCGGTATTACTCCGCAATCCGCTGAGGACAGCTGCCGGGTATCTCTATGACCGCCTCCGCCTTGATGGGCGGGAGATGAAGCTAAGCCATGAGCTGACGGAGCTTGGGTGCGGAAAGAAAAACAGCGTACGTGACTATTATGTGCAGAAAATATCTGCCATGCTGCTGATCGTTCTCTCCTGTATCGTTCTCCTTCTGACAGTTCTCGCCATGGAACACAGAAAGAACCGTTCTGTTCCGGGCGGCCTCCTGGAACGGCCGGGATATGGGGAAAGCGGCACTGACCAGAGCCTTAACCTGACGATCTCGGGAGAAGCCGAGTCTGAATCGGTCGATGTGCATCTCGATCCGCGGCTTTATACAACAGCCCAGGCAAGGCATCTGCTGAAGCTCGCCGAAGAAGAGTTCCTGCAGAAGCTTCCCGGAGAAAATCCCTCAAGCGATGCTGTTCGGGGAAACCTCTGCATCCCGGATTCTCTTCAGGATGGCGCAGTCAGCGCGGAATATTACATCACACCTGCCGGCATCGTAGAAGAGGACGGAAGCATCACCGGAAATGTCGATGAAACGGGGACGCTCATTACCATAGCCGCAACTCTGACCTGTCAGAAAGAACAACGGGTCGTTGAATGCACCGCACTGCTCTTTCCGCCCCGTCTTTCTCCGGAAGAGGCACTGCAGAAAAAGATCCGGGATGCAGTCGAGAGTGCCCAGACAGAGAATCCTTCCGGCTCCAGGCTGCAGCTTCCTGAAGAAGTGGACGGAAGAAAACTCTACTGGTCGTATCAGCAGGAGCCCGCAGTCCGGATGCTTCTGGTTCTGATCCTGATCCTTCCCGCTGCATTCTGGGTGCATGCCGATTCCAGGGTCCGGGACAGTGCAAAAGCCAGAAAGGCACAGCTGGAACTGGATTACTCTCAATTCCTCTGGAAGCTTACCATGCTGCTGTCCGCAGGACTCACCATACGAGGCTCCTTTACCAGGATCGCGGCGCAGTATGAAGC
>CADCOU010000053.1 GCA_902803155.1 uncultured Lachnospiraceae bacterium
CGCCTTCTTTACGCGCCTGCAAAAGTATTATGAAATTTTGCATAAAATTGTAAATGCATGTTTGTACAAGATTAATTCTTGACACTATATTGCACCTGCTCCTACAATGAATGAGTAAGGGTCATCGAACTCTACACAACCCGCTTTTATTGATATCCTGCCTTCCGGCAGGGAAAGGAGACCAAGGTTATGAGAAAGAAAATACTTGCGTTGGCGTTAGTGACAGCATGCATTCTGGCATCAACCCCTGTTATGTCTTTTGCAGAAGAAACAGAGGCTCCTGCCGCGGGTTCCACAAAACATATCGCAATGTGCCTGTATGGCCTTGACAACGAGGCATGGGCAGCTTTCATCGACGGTGCAAATGACTTCGTTGCACAGCTTCCGGAAGGAGCAGCTGAGGTAGACGTCCTGACGTCCGGCGGTGATGACAGCAAGCAGGTTAACGACATCAAGAGCTATGCAGCAGCTCACGGAGAGGACGCGGTATTCTTCATCGACCCGAGTAGTAAGGCCAATACCGTCAATCTGGTTGAAGCGTGCGAAGAAGCCGGCGTGTATTACACGATGGAGGCTCATCGTGCAGAAGGTTTGAGCCCGTGGGATTTCGATCACTTTGTTTCCCATCTGAATCAGGATGACTACGGCGCAGGCTACAAGATGGCAGTTGAGCTCTTCGAGTCACTGGGCGGCGAAGGAAAAGTATTTGACGTTATGGGCCCGCTGGGAAATGACGCAGCAACTGCTCGAGAGAATGGTCTGCAGGATGCACTGAAAGAATATCCGGGCATCGAACTGGTTGACTCCCAGCTTGGAAACTTCAATCAGCAGGATTCCCTGAACCTGGTAGAGACCTGGCTTGCAACCTATTCGGAAGACATGGCCGGCATCTTCTGCGCAGGCGACTCCAGTGCACTCGGCGCAATCGAAGCTCTGAAGGAATACGGACTGGAAGGAAAAGTCAAAGTCACCGGTATCGACGGAACCAGCGAAGGCATGCAGGCAGTTAAGGATGGCCTCATGGTTGCAACCTACTATCTGAATCAGTATGCGATCGGCGGATACGGCGCAGCTTATGCATATTATGCATCTACCGGCGAATATGATTTCCTGAATGAGGATCCGGCAAAGCGTATGATCTACACCAAGACCTATACGATCACTCCGGACAATGTTGATGAATATCTCGGTGCAGAGCGCAACGATGATTTCACTCTGGAGCATCTGGAAGACATTATTGAAGGATACCAGACACCGGATGACATCGAAGTACCGACATCAGAGTAATGCTATCAGATGGCTCGCGGTGACAGTGCTCACCGCGAGCTCTTTTCATTTCAGAAATCAGAATTAGGAAAGGGCGAAAACCCGATGCGCAGATACAGAGATTTCGAAAATGCGACCATTCCCGAGCAGTTCGTTGAAAAAAACAGGATTGCTGCAAGGAATGAAAAACTCCGTCTATATACTCCTCTTATTGTTCTGATCGTCCTGAACATTGTCGGCTGGATCCTTGCAGGAGACAGAAACTTTATTTCCGTTCATAACTTTGTGAATATCATGTACCAGATGTCTGTTCCGCTTGTCGTTGCGACCGGAATAACATTTGTGATCATGATCGGAAGTACGGACCTGTCCCTGGAGGGCGTGATCGGTTTTGCGGCAGCGATGACTTCACTGCTGGTCACAAACACGAAGAACAGTAATGACTTCGGATTCCTGGCCCTGGTTCTTGTTCTTGTAGCAGGCGCTTTGATGGGACTGCTGGTCGGAGTGACACATGTCTACCTGAAGATCTCTTCATTCATCGCGACATACGCATTCTGCCAGGTATTCATGGGAGTCGCCGTTCTGCAGTACAAAGGGATACCGGCGGCAATCAAGTGGGATGTATTCAGCTGGATCGCCGCCTGCAGGCCTCTTGGGATCCCTCTGGTCACATGGCTGGCCTTCGGCTTCTTCATGATAGGAGTCTATATCCTTCATTTCACGGCATTCGGGCGAGGCGTTTACGCGATCGGCTACAGTGAACCGGTTGCCCTGTCCGCCGGGATCAACGTGAAGAGGACCAAGATCCTGTGCTTTATGATCAGTGCGATCGCAGCCAGCTTTGCCGGAATACTTATCATGGTACGTCTGAAACAGGGGACAGCGTCCTCAGGTGAAGACCAGCTGTTTCCCGCCATTACGGCACTTGTCGTCGGCGGAGCCAGCGTTGCCGGCGGAAAGGGAGGAATGGGACAGACCCTTCTGGGCGTCCTGATCACCACTGAGATAGCGAACCTCCTGACGATCATGGCAGTCAACCCCTACTATAAGCAGGCAATCAACGCGATCATCATCATCGTTGCCGTATCCTTGTCCATCAACCGGACGAAGAGGACGATCGCTGTCTGACGACCACTGCCTGTACGGAATTGAAATGAGAGGAAATAGAATGGGGATGAACGTACTAAGTGTACACGGGATCGGCAAAGTGTACGGAACAAACCGCGTCCTTGAAGACATCAATATCGACTTCCCGCTGGGGGAGATCGTCGGACTGATCGGAGAGAACGGGGCAGGCAAGTCCACATTGCTGAAGATCATAAACGGAGTCATATCTGCAACGGAAGGAACCATGGAGTTCTGCGGCCAGCCGTATGAACCCAGGTCGATCCTGCAGTCCAACCAGCATGGCGTCGGCATGGTTTTCCAGGAGCAGTCGATGGTGGGCAATCTTTCAGTTGCCCAGAACATCTATCTCGGACGGGAAAAACTGTTCAAAAAGCATGGCATAGTCAACTGGGGGAAAATGAACGAGGCGGCAAAGGCAGCCCTTACTGAGATCGGTGTCGACAATATCAATCCCAGAAGCAAGACCAGAGCTCTGAGCTTTGCAGACCGTCAGATGGTCGAGATCGCCAAAGTGTTCAACATCGTTCAGAACACCGGCAATGCGGCGTCCCTGGTGCTTCTTGATGAGCCGACGACAGTACTCTCCGATGAAGAGATACAGAAACTGTTCAGGCAGATGCGCAGGATGGCGGAAGAGGGGAACTGCATCGTCTTCATCTCACACAGACTGGATGAAGTGATGGAGATCTGCGACCGGGTATATGTCCTGAAAGACGGACGGAATTCGGGCATGCTTACCAAACCGGAATTCAGCAGCGACCGGCTGTACGAATACATGGTGGGAAGATCGACCACCGGGGAATACTACCATACATCGGAACAGACACAGCCGGGCAGTGAAGTAGTCCTGGAGGTTAAGAACCTATCCCGGTTCGGACTGTTCAAGAACTACAGTTTTCAGGTACATAAGGGCGAAGTCCTGGGCCTTGCCGGAGTAGAAGGATCCGGAAAAGAAGACGTATGCGCAGTGATCTGCGGAGATGAAGAAGCGGACAGCGGAGAGATGTTCCTGGAAGGGCGGAAAGTTTCCTTCAAGTCGCCGAGCCATGCACTGAAAAACGGCATCATCTCAGTCCCCAAGGAAAGGCGCGATGAAGGAATCGTCCAGACACTTACGATCTCTGACAATATCGCCATGTCCAATTACGGGAAATCCAGTTCCCACGGCGTGATAAGCGAGAAGAAGATAAGGGCACAGGCAGAAGAGTGGGTCAAAACCATGGGGGTCAAGTGTACTTCCATTCGGGACCACCTGAATGAGCTGTCCGGAGGAAATGCACAGAAAGTAGTTCTGGCGCGAACAGTGAATGCGGATCCCAAGCTTCTGATCCTGAACCATCCCACCCGCGGAGTGGACGTCGGTGCGAAAGAGGAGATCTATTCGATCATCCGCGGAATTACCCAAAAGGGAGTCAGTGTGATACTGATAGGAGATACGCTGGATGAGTGTATCGGACTGTCAAGCAGGCTGATCGTGATGAAGGATGGGCTGATCAACGGAGAATTTGACTGTTCACCGGACCACAAACCGTCTCAGGTGGAAGTAATTCAAAAGATGATGTAGGAGGCCGGCAGAATGACTGGAAAAAAGAAAACCTCATCTCTGGGTTTCTTTCTCAGAAACAATATCTATGTAATCAGTATACCGCTGGCTGTAATCGTCTTTACTGCGATCAATCCGAACTTCATCAGCTGGTATAATATCAGCAACCTGATGTATGCGATCGCTCCGGTCCTGATGCTTTCGGGAGGACTTACATTTGTCCTTCTGCTGGGAGGAATCGATCTGTCAACAGGCGCGCTGTGCACATGCACCTGCGTTCTGACCGGATTGAACATAGTCAAATACGGGAACAAATACATTCTGCTGATGGTTCTTCTCGGTATATTTGCAGGCCTGCTGAACGGCGTCCTTGTGGCGATCCTGAAGATGCCGTCCTTCATAGCGACACTCTGTACACAGAGCATATGGAAATGCGTCGCACTCGTGGCATGCGGGGGCACTTCTTACAGCATCGGCCTGAAAGAGAGAGCCGTAATAGAATGGACCAACATAAAGATACTGGGCCTACCTATCCTGTTCTGGATCATGGTGGTTCTTTATGCAGGCCTGATCTTCCTGGAAAAGAAGACACCGATCGGACATGCCATCTTCCCGGTCGGCGCGAATGCACAGGCCGCCCGTATGAGCGGAATCAATGTAAATGCTGTCAAGATAACAGCTTTCCTGGCATCTGGAATATGCAGTGCGATCACCGGTATCATGTACGGACTGATCATGAAAGGAGCGATCCCGACGATTGGAAACGGGATCACACTGCAGGGTATCGCCTCAGTTGCAGTCGGAGGAACTTCACTTGCCGGCGGATCCGGCAGCGTGATCAGAACCATCTTCGGCTGCGTAACGATCATGACGATTCAGACCGGCCTGAACGTAATCGGACTGGATGCATACTGGCAGGATATCGTTTTTGGAATCATCCTGATAGGTGCACTCGTCCTAAACTCGGACAGGTCCCTGGCAAACCGTGTTGTAAAATAAAA
>CADCOU010000054.1 GCA_902803155.1 uncultured Lachnospiraceae bacterium
AAATATGATTATGCTTTTATTATAGTATTTTACTATTCTTTTGCAAGGAGGCATACTATGGTCAGAAAGAAACAAACAGAGACAACAAAAGCAGAAACAAAGAACAGAAACAAGCACAAACTTAATTTTCAAAGCCGGAAAGGAGGCGAACATCATGAAGAAACTGGTTATGTTCCTGGAAGAGTATTTTGAAATCTGTGCTCACAAGTAAGAGGTGCGAATGCAGGTGAAAGAAAAGAATAAGACCAATAATTAAGGCCCTGTCCATTCTGAATCGAATGTGACAGGGTCCTTAATTTTGCCTGTTATTAAATTGCCTTACAGATCGTCGAACTGAATGGCTCCGTTCTGGATGGTTACGTTGTAGGTCTCTCCTACCTTCAGCTTGAAGTACTGATCACTGTCAATGGTAAAGGTATCGATCTTGTCCTCATGCGAGACAACCACGATGTAGTTCTCGCTCTGGCCGGTAGTCCGGATATTGTCGGATTTGACCGGATCCATGAAGTACGGAGCTCTGTCGGGTCCGCCCCTCGTGACCACCGGCTCCACACTTCGCCACCGGTAAATGTTGTAATAATACTTGGTTCCGTAGACCGGTACCGACTGATAAACCGGTTCCTGATAGGTCTCCTCGCGCGGAACCGTCACATATTTAGGTACCTGCTCTGTCACCTGTTCAAAATTACCGTTCCCGAGGTCATGGGTGGTGGTGACGGTCTCATACTCAGTCACCGTCTCGTAGACGGTCCGCGTCCGGGTTTCATACCCCATCAGCACCTGGTCATATGACCGGACCTCCTGCTGTGTCCGCACCAGTGTCGCATCCTCCGGCAGCGTCCACCCGCTTTCCTGTTCCTCGCGGTATTCCTCCATGTAGGTGGTGTATTCCCACTGCAGGTCCTCCACCTTCGCCTGGTAGTGCCGCGGTTTCAGGCTCTGGAAAAGGAGGATAAACAGGAGCAAAATCAGGCCCAGCGGCAGCAGTATGGCGAGCGGGGATGTTTTCCTCGGCGCCGGCGGCGGTGCGGCGGGAGCTTCCTGCTCCTTCTTTTTCTTCGCTGTCTCGAAGTATTTCTTATCGCTCTCGTCCCTGCTGTGTCCGCAGTTCGGACAGGACAGCATCTCGTTGTGATTCAGCGAGCCGCAGAACTGACACTCCCAGTCCTGCTCCGTGTTCTTGTCTTCCGCCTCATGTGCATCCTCCGGCAGATAGAACTGAACATCGGCATCCCGGGTATGTCCGCAGTTCGGACATTTGTAAACACTTCCGCGAATTCCCTTTGTATTGCAGTAATGGCAATCCCAGAGACCTTCCAGTATTTTCCTATCCATAATTTTCTCCGTAACACTTGTCAGCGTAACACTACTAAAATAATACCATGCTTTGGCAGGGATTTCATAAAGTCTTTGTGGTAATGTCACGGCGGCTTCTTCAGTAAATATCCCGCTGATGTGATGTTAACCCGTCATCATTTTCCTGTACTCGGCGGGTGTCATACCGCACAGCTTACGAAAGGCGGAGGAGAAGTTCGACAGATTGCAGTAGCCGAGGTCCGCCGCAATACAGCCAACCGGCTGATTAGTTTCCATAAGGAGTTTTTTTGCCAGTTCAATCTTCTTAAAGACAATGCAGCGGAATACCGACATGCCCATCTGCTCCCTGAAAAGCCTGTCCAGGTGATCCGGCGTGAGGTGAACATGGTCGCTTACGCTCTCCCTGGTGATGTCGTTTTGAAGATTGTCTTCAAGAAATGCCAATGCATTGCTGACATAGGAGTCCTTCTTACCGGAGGCGGCCAGTGACATGTCCGGAGCGGGCGCCTGCAGGGAGGACTGACCGAGATTCTCACGGGCGATCGCAAAGGCTTTCTCCAACGCCCTGTTAAGGATTTCCGGCTCTACGGGCTTTAGAAGATAGTCCAGGACATTAAGATGGATTGCCTCCTGCGCGTAGGAGAATTCCGCGTAATTTGTGATGAAGATACACGGCGTATCGGCGTGCGTATCCCGAACGGAGCGCATGAAAGATATGCCGTCCCCGCCCGGCATATCTATGTCGGAGAGGATGACATGAATGTCCTGCTCATCAAGGATTTTGCGCGCGCGGGTAGTGTTGACAGCCGTAAAGAGCTCTCCCACCGGCAGAGCCTCCGTATCGATACAGGAGCAGATATCCTCCAGTGTGTAGACTTCATCATCGATAATCAGAATATTGTATTTCATGATTCTTCTCTTTTCTGCGGCCAAACCGACGGAATGATCATGGTTATCTTAGCGCCGCTGTCATTTTCGAATGTAAGTACTGCTTCTCCCTCATACAGAATCCGCAGTCTGTCTATCAGGTTTTTGAGTCCGACTCCGTCGGAGGCGAGGTTTTTAATATTCTCTCCCGACTGGAGCCTGTTTATGTAGAACAGCGCGTCTTCAGAATAACCGGGGCCGTTATCGCAGATTACGATCTTTGTGCAGTGCAGCCCTTCACGGTCAAGATCCTCAATACAGATCTGAATGTGAAGCGGGTCATCCTGCGTCAGTCCGTACTTCACCGCGTTCTCGATCAGGTTTTCTATGGACAGGGGCGGAAGGATCGTCTCCTCTCTGATCCTCTCATCCGACAGGCTGATATCATAGGAGAAATAGGACGGGTACTGGAGAGAAAGAATTTCCATATAGTTTCCGCAGAAGTCCAACTCCTCGGAAAGCGTCACAAAATTGTGGCTTTTCTTTAAGATATAGCGGAAGTGCCTGATAAGGCACATGGTGAACTTCATGGAGACATCGTAATGCTGCTGCCTCGTCATCGTGTAAATCATGTTCAGCGAATTCAAAAGCAGATGCGGGTTGAGCTGCAGCCGCAGCTGGGCCAGCTCCGCTTCCTGATGGCGGAGCTTTTCCTCGTAAAGATCAATCTTGAGTGTTGTAATAGTGCTGACCATCTGGTTGAAGTTGCGGTTGATAGCGCTGATTTCCGCAACGGAGTTGTTTTCAGACAGACGCTGTCCGATTGCGCCGCTCCCAAGCTCCTTCGTGAGAACCGCGATATCCTCCACAGGCTTTACCGTAAAGTGGTAAAAAATCCTCAGCGCTACCAGCAGCATGGCAAAAAGTGCCAGCAGCAGTACGCTCGTAATGAGGATGTTCTGCCGGTACAGCGGCGCAAGGAACAGTTCAATCGGCAGGCTCAGGTTCAGTGTGTAAGGAATCTTTGAACACGGGCAGGAGACCTTCAGCCAGGAGCGGCTGTCCAGATACTCCTGGCTGCAGTTAATATACCGCCCGTCCGCGGCAGCAATGCCGGAAACAAACATGTCGTTTTTATCGGTAAAATACAGCGCGCCCTGCTCAAATTCATCCAGGACATGCATGTTTTCCAGAAGGCGCTGACAGTCAAGAACAATTCCTATCTCCGAGGAGGTCTGCCGGATTGTGTTAATGAGGTACACCGAGTCGCCGATCCCGGCCAGCTCCCAGTTGGACTGGGTGTATACAGTCCCTTCTGAATTATTGTAACCCTGTTTTATATAAGCCTTGATCTGCTCGCTCTGTTCATAATTGGGATGCGTGCTTGACTGGATCAGGTAATCCCTTTCAGCGATGTAGTAGTACGTACAGGTCAGGCCGTTGAAAGAAAAGAACATATCATCCAGGTCCTTCAAGGTCTGCGTGGCGGCAAGATGGTATGCCTTGTCGCTGACAGGTTTTCTGAGCTGCTGATAATTTACGTTGTTGATGAACATGCTCTGATAGAAGGCGCTCATGACATCGAGCTGCGCGTCCTGGACGCTGTGCGAGCTCTCAAGATTTGTCCGCGCAAGAGTAATCATCTCCTCTTTCTGAGTCTGGAAGGTGCGCTGATTGATGAAAATGACAAGAAGGCAGCAGACAAGAGTGATGACAACAAGCGGAACTGTGACATGTCCGAGGAGTGTATTCAGAAAGATACGAAGACGCTTTATCATGGTCTTTAGAACAGCAGATGTGTCCGCCGTCATGGTGTATCAACAATGTCGATTTTATTATAATTCAGTTTCGATATAAATGTCGAGAATCGGGCAGTCAAAATCGATTTTCAGGTAGAGATACAGGCGCCGGACTAATAGGATTATACATGACAGATTAATTGAAACGGGGCTTTCCGGCCCCAGATCTATGGAGGGTATTTATGAAAGCGAAAAAGATCTTTGCGACTCTTATGGCGGCGACAATGGCTGCCACCGTTCTGGCCGGCTGCGGCGGCTCATCCGGCAGCAGTGCGGGAAGCTCTGCTTCTGCTCCTGCATCGCAGGAAACCGCGTCCGGTGAGGCTGATACTTCCATTGATATGGAGGGAGAGCCCTATACCGTCAATTTCTGCTATCTCGTTGCGCAGGAAGGCGCAGACCAGCAGAAAGTCAACGAAGCTGTCAACGAGCTCACCATGAGGGAGCTGAACATGAAGGTCAACATGATCCCCATGACCTTCGGCACCTACAGCAACCAGATCCAGCTTATGCTTTCTTCCGGCGAGGATCTTGATATATTCCCCGCATTCGCTGCCAACATGGCGGACTATATCACCTCCCAGTACATCGTGGATCTCAACGACTATGAGCCTTATCTGACAGGTGTCATGGACGTTATGGGCGAAGAAGATTACTACGCAGGCACTGTCGCCGGATTCCTTACGGGATTCCCGCGCATGCAGGAGAGAGGCTATCCCGCAGGTCTCGTTGTGAGAAAGGACATCTTTGATGAACTCGGATACAAGATTGAGGACTTCGCGGGAATAAGACCTGACAACTGGGATGACTACCAGAAGGTCACAGACTTGTTCGCGGCTGTTCACGAGGCATATCCGGACATGGTCGTCCTGGACGGCACTGTTTCCCTTGGAACATCGACCTACGCATGGACAGATGTCCTCTCCGACACATTCGGTGTCCTGGAGAACTACGGACAGAATACAACGGTCACAAACTGGTTTGAGACCGATCAGTTCTATCAGCTGGCAAAGCTCCACAGAACATGGTTTGAGAACGGCTATGAGTCCGCCGACATCGCGACGAACACCGACTCCGGCGAAATCAAGATGAAGGCCGGCAACTGCTTCTCCTTCCTTCTGTATTACAAGCCCAACACAGCAGCTGAAAAGCTCTCCCAGACAGGTTATGAGGTCGAAGTTATCGAGCTCTCCGACGCCTGCAAGATGACCACCGGCGTCGCATCCGCTGTCTTCTCCATCGCCAATGCCTCCAAGGATAAGGTCAAGGCTGCGCAGTTCCTGAACTGGGCATATACAAACGGCGAGTTCAACGACCTGATCAACTGGGGCGTCGAGGGCCTTGACTGGGTTGAGGATGAGAACGGAAATGCCTGCTATCCGGAGGGCGTAACTGCTGCTACCTGCGGCTATCACAACGATTACGGCTGGATTTATCCCAACCAGTTTGCCGGACATGCATGGGTCGGAAATGATGCGGATATCTGGGATCAGTACAAGGTGTACAACGATTCCATGATGACCTCCAAGGCTTACGGCTTCCAGCTTGACACAACACCGGTTGCAACCGAGATTGCCCAGCTCAACACCGTCTGGTCACAGTATCAGAAGGATGTCTGCTTTGGTATCCTGGATCCCGATACAGCCATCAAGGAAATGAATGATGCAATGTATGCCGCGGGACTTCAGACAGTCATCGACGAGAAGCAGAAACAGCTCGACGAATGGCTCGCTGCCCAGAACTGATATCTGATACGGTATAGCAAAACTTTTACGGGATGGGAGCTGCATATGTGCAGCTCCCATCATTGAAAGGATGGGATATGAAACAGGAAAAGAAGAAAAAGCTGACCCCTGCCCAGTATAAACAGTTCATTCCTCTTTACATCATGATGATTCCCGGCTTGCTCTATCTGCTGGTCAACAACTATATTCCCATGACAGGCATCGTTGTCGCCTTTAAGAAATATAACGTAAACGACGGCATTTACGGCAGCCCGTGGAACGGATTCAAAAATTTCGAGTATCTTCTGACCTCTAACGACGCGTTCACCATTATCCGCAATACATTCCTGTATAATGTCGCCTTCATCATTGTCAATAACATTGTCGGCATTATTCTGGCAATCATGATCTGCGATGTGGCGCACAAGAGCCTTAAGAAGCTCTACCAGTCCTCGATACTGCTCCCCTTTCTGGTCTCCATCGTGGTCACCAGCTATATCGTGTTTGCCTTCCTGAGCCATGAGAACGGCATGTTCAACGCGTTTCTCACATCCCACGGGCAAGAGAAAATATTCTGGTACAATACGCCGAAGTACTGGCCGTTTATCCTGATTCTTGTCAACTGCTGGAAGGGAGTCGGCTACGGAACGCTGATCTATATCGCGACCGTCTCCGGCATCGACGGCACCTTTTATGAGGCAGCTGCGCTTGACGGGGCAAATAAGTGGCAGCAGATCACGAACATCACGCTGCCCTTCCTGATTCCGTCGGTAATCACGCTCCTTCTGATGAGCATCGGGCGGATATTCTATTCCGATTTCGGCCTGTTCTATCAGATTCCGCAGAATTCCGGCACGCTCTTCCCGGTTACCAACACGATCGATACCTATGTTTACCGGGCGCTGATCAGCTCCGGCGGTATCGGACGAAGCTCCGCAGCAGGTGTCTTCCAGTCGGTCGTCGGCTTCACTCTTGTCTGCTTCTCGAACTGGATCGTATCCAGGACCAGTCCGGACAACGCGATTTTCTAAAGGAGGAAGGCCATGATCAAATCAAGAGGAGAAAAAATATATCAGGTCGTGATCAACATCATCCTGGTGATCGTGACCCTTTGCATGATACTGCCGCTGGTGCTCCTTTTCATGTGCTCCATCACGGAAGAGAATACACTGGTTGCCAACGGCTATTCCTTCTTCCCGGCAAAGTTCGGTCTGGAGGCCTATGCGTACATCATGCAGAACTACGCGACGGTATTCCGCGCCTATGGGATTACAATCCTTGTCACTGTGATCGGTACCTTCACGAATATTCTCATTACCTCCATGCTCGCATTCCCGCTCTCGATAGAGAAGCTCCCAGGCAGGAAGTTTTTCAGTTTTTTCGTGTTCTTCACCATGCTGTTCAACGGAGGACTTGTTCCCTCGTATATCATGTGGACGACACAGATCGGCATCAAGAACACTATCTGGGCATATATTCTGCCCAACTTCCTGATGAGTGCCTTTAATGTCATACTGATGAGGACTTATTTCAGGACCAGCATTCCTACCACGCTCTATGAGGCGGCGCAGGTGGACGGAGCGACCTATTTCAGAGTATACAGGAGCCTTGTCATCCCGCTCGGCAAACCGATTTTTGTGACGGTCGGCCTGTTCTCCGGCCTCGGCTACTGGAATGACTGGACAAACGGACTGTACTACATCACGAAGTCCAACATGCTCTCCATCCAGGCGCTGCTTAACAAGATGATCCAGGACATCCAGGCTCTCGCTTCGATGTCTACGGCGGATTCAGGAGCCCTCCTTGCACTGCCTGCGGTCTCGATCCGTATGGCAATCGCGTTTGTAGCGATCCTTCCGATCCTGATCATCTATCCGTTCCTTGAAAAATACTTTGCGAGCGGCATCATGCTCGGCGCGGTCAAGGGGTAACCCCGGAGGTACAGTATGAAAAATTTCAGATGCGATGAAAGCACGACAGTAAAGACAAAGGCGGGCGCCCTGCGCGGGTATTATTTCGACGGCGCCTATGTTTTCAAGGGTGTACAGTATGCAAAGGCAGAACGCTACATGCAGCCGGAACCGGTTGACTCCTGGGAGGGTGTAAAGGACGCGACGAGCTTTGGCTTTGTCTGCCCGCTGATGCATCAGGATACACCCAACGGCGAGCTTATGGTTCCCCACGCCTACTGGCCGCAGGATGAACACTGCCAGAATCTCAATGTATGGACGACCGCGCTGGACCCCCAGGCAAAAAAGCCTGTCATGGTCTGGCTGCACGGCGGCGGATACTCGGCCGGCTCCTCTATTGAGCAGCTCTGCTATGATGGCGCGGCAATGGCTGAAAAAGGCGATGTTGTCGTCGTCACAATCAACCACAGATTAAATATCCTGGGCTACCTTGATCTTGCTCCTTTCGGGGAAAAATACCGCAATTCCGGAAACTGCGGCCATGCGGACATGGTTGCCGCCCTTATCTGGGTGAAGGAGAACATCGAAGCCTTTGGCGGTGATCCGGACAATGTTACGATTTTCGGCCAGTCCGGCGGCGGCATGAAGGTCACAGATCTTTGCCAGATTCCCGCGGCGGACGGACTCTTTAAGCGCGGAATTGTGATGAGCGGCTGCATTGAGCCCGGTATCATGGGAAAATCCGAAGGAGACGGCTCCCATATAGTCGGCGCGATGTTAAAGGAGCTCGGCACAGAGGATGTTTCGGTTCTTGAGACAATTCCGTATCCCCAGCTTGTAGAGGCCTACGAGAAAGCCTGCCCCGGCGTCGCAAAAATGGGTCTTTATACCGGCCAGGCTCCACTGATAGGTGACTGGTATCTCGGAGATCCGGCTATTCATGGTTTCCGCGAGAGGACAAAGAACACTCCTCTGATGGTTGGCACGGTTTTCGCAGAGTTTGCGTTCCGCCCGGCAGGATATGACAAGTACGCCATGAGCGATGAGGAGATGGAGCAGAAGGTCTCAGAATACTTCGGCGATGCAGCGGGCAGGATTACTGAGCTGTTTAAAAAGGCGTATCCGGAACACAGACTAATCGACGCGACAGTTCTCGACTATATCTTCCGGCGTCCCTCCAGGAGTCTTATTATGCAGAAGGCGGCCTTTACGCAGGCACCGACCTATGCTTACCTGTTTGACTTTGAGTTCCCGGTTGATAACCATAAATGCGCATGGCACTGCTCCGATATCGCGTTCTTCTTCCATAATATTGATCTTGTGCCGGTCGCTAATGTGCCCGGTGTGTCTGACAAGCTTCAGGAGCAGATTTTCGGCGCGGTGATGAATTTTGCGCGCACAGGGGATCCCAACATGCCGGAGCTGCCCTTCTGGCCTGCGGCCGTTGAGGGAGATGAGGCGGTCATGATCTTTGGCAGAACCTGCGAAGTAAAGCATGATCATGATGGTGAGCTGATAGAGGAAGTTGCCAGGGCAGTCCCGCTTTACAGGCTTTGGGGAGCGGATAACAACGTACAGCACTGATCAGTTCAGGAAAGGAAAACAGAAAATGGCGAAATTTACCTGCAATTTTATCAGCTATACCCTTCACAGGACAGTGGATATCACGGTAGTGATTCCCTCCGTGACAATCCCTGAGTCCATGGGTTTCGGCGCTTCCGATATCGACGGCGTACCGGACGATCTGTCCCAGCTTAAGGGCACGGCCAGGCATTCCAAAAAAGACAGATTCCCTGTACTCTACCTGCTGCACGGCTACGGCAACAACCATGCACAGTGGACAGGATACACCAATGTCGAACTCTTCGCAGAGGAGCAGAACATCGCTGTTGTCAACATCTCGGCGGAGAACAAGAGCTATGTCAAAAACGGCGGGGACGACTTCTACTCCTTCATCGAGGATGAGCTGCCGGACTTTATCTGCGGTATGTTCCCGATTTCCCGCAGACCCGAGGATACCTATATCGCCGGTCTTTCAATGGGAGGATACGGAACGCTCGTACACGCGCTCGGAAATCCGGAAAAGTACGCAGCTTTCGGCGCTTTTTCAGCGGCTGTTGATATTAATCCCGCGCAGCTCTCCGGCGGTGAAGCAAAAGACCTTGATCCTTCGATCGATCCCATCGCCCTTGCGGACAAGCTGATCGCGTCAAAAGCAAAGTTCCCGGAGGCTTACATCGCCATAGGCGGAGAGGATTTCCTTTTGGACGCGAACCGGGCTTTCCGCGACAGGCTTCTTTCCGCCGGCGTTAAGGTGACCTACGAAGAGATTCCCGAGTATGGACACGAATGGAGATTCTGGAACATCGAAATTGAGAAGTTCCTCGACTGGATCCGGCCCATCAGGACGGACGCCTACGCTAAGACCGCCAAAAGACAGGTCTGATCAGCTGCTGCCCAGTACTTTTGACAGCTATGGAGCTATAGTCGCACAGCTCAGAGGAATTACTGCGACCATTTTCAATTTCATAAAATCCGGAAAAGCCAGACAGGTGGTTATACCATTTTGTCTGGCTTTTTTGTGTTTTATTGAGCTGATCGCATCACTATGATGATTAAGAATACAGTGGAAGAGAAGCAAATGAAAGCAGGTAAAGCACAAAAAAAGAACTGTACTTATAAAAGATACAGTCCTTCTTCCTGTTTCTTTAGTCCGCTAAAGCGCCAGTTTTCCTTGAATTTACAGGCTTTTAGCTTGATTTTACAAAACGGAGAAAGTGGGATTTGAACCCACGCGCCGCTATTAACGACCTACTCCCTTTCCAGGGGAGCCCCTTCGACCTCTTGGGTATTTCTCCACAGAGTCCGATACATGGATCTGTATTCGGTTTTTTCATATCTGTCCTGACAGATATGTACGCAGAGGATGGGATTCGAACCCATGTGCCCTTTCGGACAAACGGTTTTCAAGACCGCCTCGTTATGACCGCTTCGATACCTCTGCACAAGCTATCACGCATGTCCGGGGCGCCTGATATGCACTCCTCTATCCGCAAGCGCAAATAGAATAATACCAAAACGCCCCCGAACTGTCAACTGAAAATCGCTTCTGAAATTACTTTGCGAGCTCTGCGTTCAGCTCTTCCTTCAGCACATCGACCTTGTCGAGTCTCTCCCACGGAAGATCCAGATCGGTGCGGCCGAAGTGGCCGTATGCCGCTGTCTGACGATAAATCGGGCGGCGCAGATCCAGGGTCTTGATGATGCCGGCCGGGCGCAGGTCGAAGTACTTGCGGATCGCCACGGCGATCGCCTCGTCCGATACCTTGCCGGTTCCGAAGGTCTCAACGGAAATGGATGTGGGCTGCGCAACACCGATCGCGTAGGAAACCTGGATTTCCATCTTGTCGGCAAAACCTGCGGCAACCATGTTTTTGGCCACGTAGCGGGCAGCGTAAGCCGCGGAGCGGTCTACCTTGGTGCAGTCTTTTCCGGAGAATGCTCCGCCGCCGTGTCTGGCAACACCGCCATAGGTGTCGACGATGATCTTCCGGCCGGTCAGTCCTGCATCACCGTGCGGTCCGCCGATGACAAAACGGCCGGTCGGGTTGATGTAAACTCTTGTGTTGCCGTCGATCATGTTGCTGTCAACAATCGGATCGATCACATACTTGCGCACATCCTGATGAATCTGCTCCTGTGTCACATCGGGATCGTGCTGTGTGGAGATAACAACTGCTTCCAGGCGGACCGGCTTGTAGTTCTCATCATATTCCACAGAGACCTGGCTCTTGCCGTCCGCTCTCAGATAAGGAAGGGTTCCGTCCTTTCTGACCTTGGTCAGCTGTCTGGTCAGCTTGTGTGCCAGCGCGATGGAATAAGGCATATATTCCGGTGTCTCGTTTGTGGCATAGCCGAACATCATGCCCTGATCGCCGGCACCGATCGCCTCGATCTCCGCCTCTGTCATCTGGTTCTCTCTCGCCTCGATGGCCTTGTCCACGCCCATCGCAATGTCCGGTGACTGCTGATCCAGCGCGACCATCACCGCGCAGGTATCTGCGTCAAAGCCCTTATCAGAGCTGTCATAGCCGATCTCACGGACTGTGTCGCGGACGACCTTCTGATAGTCCACAACGGCCTTCGTGGTGATCTCACCGGTGATCATGACGAAACCTGTGCAGGTCGCTGCCTCGCAGGCCACACGGCTCATCGGATCCTGCTCCATGCAGGCGTCCAGAATCGCATCGGAGATGGCATCACAGATTTTGTCGGGATGCCCCTCGGTAACAGACTCGGATGTAAAAATGTTTCTCTTCACGTCTTTTCCTCCTGAAAATGAACTGAAACTGTAATAAAAAAATCCGGCACCCGCAGGGCTGTCGGATTTGTCTGGCTCACACATCATTCTATTGCACTTAGCCACAAATCCCTTATTGTTCGACGGCCTTACGGCTCTCGCTCAGGTTGGCACCTTCCCCTCGGGTGGGTTGCCGTGGCTTCACCGGTCCTATGTACCTCCACCACTCTGAATAAGAGAACTGCTATTTATTAAACTTCTGCAATCATACTTCTAACCGCTTTCGGTGTCAATGAGGATCTGCACCACAAAATATGGGATGTGTCCTTAAGTGAGTCACGGGGACAGGTCCGCTGACTCAAAAGAGTCGGCGGACCTGTCCCCGTGACTCACTTTGCGCTATAATACGGAAGGGAGCCGGACTGCGGGTGCGGACCGGTACAGCACAGAAATGAATGGCAGGAGTCGTTATGGCAGAGAAATTACAGGACTTACTGAAACAGGAAAATACACAGCCGATGCGGCCGGTCAGCGCGGGGCCGCGGATCTGTCCGAACTGCGGAGCCCCGACGCTCTCGGAGGTCTGCCAGTACTGCGGACAGTATGTCGGGACGGTCGAGACGCAGGATCTCACGGCGGAATATCCGGTTCTGCAGTGCCGGAATGCCTCCATCACCTTCTGGAACTTCCTGTTTCCGATGATCTTTTTTGTCATGTTCGGTTTTTTCGGCTTCATTTTCCCGCTGTTTTTCCGCGGATTCGGTGATGACGACGGCTTTGTGCAGCTGATCGGCCTGCCTTTTGCCGCCATCAGTATCGCTGCCGGTGTAATCATTGCGGTCCATCTTGTGCGCTATCTCAGCGTGCAGTTCCTGGGAACAGAGACCACGGCTGTCGTATACGGATATATGGATGACACGATCTCCTATAACGGTCGCCCCGGACAGGTCGTCAAACTCCTGCTGGACACGGCAAACGGAAAGCGTTTCATCTTCTACAGAACAGGAAAGACTGAGAAACCTTATGTCGTAAACAGCGTTGTCCGGCTGAAGGTCTGGAGAAACAACTTCCGGATCATGCCGGAGGTTTATGAATAATTGTGCACAAAGCTTTGTTTTTCCCCGGAAAAGTTTTATACTGTGGACTATGTACGAAAACAATCAGAATAATCAGAACAGCTCCGATCAATATCGGAATAACTATGGAATGAATAACTCGCCGCAGCCCGAAACGGCTCCCTGGCAGTCTTCCACCTCTCTCGATACAACCGCCATGATACTTGGCTTCGTGGCGATTATCGGGTCTTTTTTCATGCCCGTTATTCTTCCGATGA
This sequence comes from uncultured Lachnospiraceae bacterium, assembly GCA_902803155.1. Classification (GTDB taxonomy): domain Bacteria; phylum Bacillota; class Clostridia; order Lachnospirales; family Lachnospiraceae; genus Porcincola. Next base: position 13,251 of record CADCOU010000054.1, read on the forward strand.
TCGCCGGTTCGATCTCCATCATTCTGGC
>CADCOU010000055.1 GCA_902803155.1 uncultured Lachnospiraceae bacterium
AAGATCCGCAAGACCATGCAGTCCAGCATTCCGATCATCATCCTGTCCGCCAAGAGCCAGGATACGGACAAGATCATGGGACTTAACTACGGGGCAGACGACTATATCACGAAGCCGTTCAGCCCGCTGGAACTGGTGGCCCGCGTCAACAGCCAGCTCCGCAGGTATACGACGCTCGGTACGATCACGGAACCGGAGGAGCATACCAATGTTTACCGGAGCGGCGGACTGGTCATTGACGACGATAAGAAGGAAGTGACGGTGAGCGGGGAGAGCGTCCGGCTGACCCGCATTGAGTACAACATCCTTCTTCTTCTGCTGCAGAATAAGGGGAAAGTTTTCTCGATCGACCAGATCTATGAAAAGATCTGGAATGAGGAAGCTTTCTGCGCGGACAATACGGTTACGGTCCATATCCGCCACATTCGTGAGAAGATCGAGATTGATCCGAAGAACCCGAAGTACCTGAAGGTCATGTGGGGGATCGGCTACAAGGTGGAAGACCTTCCGCCCGAAGGGATCATGTCCGGGGAGGATAATCTGGAACAGGAATGAAAACAAAGAACTACAGTCCGGCCTTAAGGAACAGTATCGTGATCCTGCAGTGCATATGCGTCGCGGTGATTGTACTGTGCCTTCTGACGATAGAAAACCGGCTGGACGGAACCTTTGATCTGTCACAACTCGGCCGCTCCTATGAGGAGACGGCCGTATTTCTGCGCAATACTGAGGATACGATCCGGCGGAAGGTGGACTGCGGCCGGAACATCGCGCTGTTTCAGACAGACGGTCAGACAGACCTGAATAAATACATCGATATACGCCAATATGTAAACGGGATCAGTGATGAGGCGAACCGGAATGAGAACCTGACTTATGTTCTGAGCGATCTGATAAATTATTATCCGGAACGAAAAGCCCTGAAAACAATCCTCAGCTCTACCGCAGAGGAACAGGAGGCAGGCATTCCGGCCGGAGAACTGTGGGATACTCTGGCAGAGGCAGGGGCCGCGTGTGAGACAATCCTTCCGGGCTCAGGGAATACCCTGGCTGCTACTGCCCGGGCGTCTGCAACGCCCTATGAGACTCTCAGGGAATACTACGATATGCTGATCCAGGCATGTGAGGATCTTCACAGCCGTTACAGATCCTATGTCGAAGAAAATGAAAACCCGGAAGGTTCCGGGAATCTGAAAGCTCCCAGCAACGTAAGTTTTTATATTGAGAATACGCAGACGAAACAGTCCTGGACGAACCTCGGCGTGAATTCCGTCGCGACCGCCAGGGTTGCGGTATCGGAAGACCCGGAACTTACCATGCTGTTCGACGGGGTCCGCACCATGGACATCATGGTGGCCAACTCGGAGTATACCCTGAATGAGAGAGCGGCCTCCTGGTTTATGGATACCGTGTTTCTCGGATCCAACGAAAGGGTTGTGATCGCGGTTGACCGAAGCTATCCGGCAGGCGATGAGCTGCGTGAAGGGTACCTTGCATACCAGCGCAGGGAGCCGGTGGTCATTTCCGCTCTGATCATTACGGTACTTGCCGCAGCCGGCCTGATCGCGGGTCTTGCCGCAAGCCTGATCATGACAGGAAAGAAAAACAGGTATGAGCTGATCGGACTGAGCGGATTCGATCTGATCCCCACAGAGATTGCGGCCGGGATCTGCGTGATCATCGCGCTGATCTGGTTCCACCTTGCGAGAGGAATAATCCGGCAGCAGATACCGCCGCGCTTCCAGCTCCTCTGGAAAGCGGCGTTCTGGGCGATCCTGTACTGGATCGCGCTCATGTCCCTGCTGAGCCTGGTCAGACGGATCAAATGGAGGAGCATCTGGAACAACAGTGTCATGTATACGGTCGTACAGGTCAGCCAGCAGGTGCTGGAGGCGAAAGTCACTTCCGCCAGACTGCTGATCGTGTTTGTGATCTTCATCCTGCTGAACTTTCTCTTTCTGCGATTCTTCGGAACGATCGGTGTGGCGATCGTGATCGTGCTGGATCTGGCTCTGCTGCTCTACCTGATGGCGGACCAGCTCGGCAAACTGAGTGTAAGGACCGGACTCCGGGAACTGTCTAAGGGAAAACTGGACTACAGGATCGATACCTCTTCTCTGACGGGCGACAGCCTGGAGATGGCGGAAGCGGTCAATGAGATGGGGGCAGGCCTTCAGGAGGCTGTTGATTCTATGGTTCGTACGGAGCGCCTGAAGGCGGAACTGATTACGAATGTGTCGCATGACCTGAAGACGCCGCTCACTTCCATCATCAATTATGTGGATCTTCTGAAGCGGGAGAACCTTGAGAGCGAGAAGGCAAGGGAGTATGTGGATATCCTGGACCGCAAGTCGCAGAGGCTCAAGAGCCTGATTTCGGACCTGATCGACGCCAGCCGGATCAACTCCGGGAACGTGGAACTTGACATGGTTCAGCTTGACCTGCGCTCGATGGTGCAGATGGCGGCGGGAGAATTTGAGGACCGCTTTGAAGAACTCGGCCTGAAGACTGTGTTCGTCGGGGAAAGATCAGGACAGAAACTGGAAATCCTCGCCGACGGTTCCCAGCTCTTCCGGGTGCTGGATAATCTGCTCAGCAACATAACCAAATACGCAAAGAAAGATTCTCTCGTCCGCATTACACTGTCCGGGAGCGAAGACACCGCGTCTGCAGTATTTGAGAATGAATCCTCCGACGAAATCGTCAAGAGCGGAGAGGAGCTGGAGGAACGTTTTGTCCGGGGCGACAGCAGCCGCAATTCCGAGGGGAGCGGACTGGGGCTCTCGATCGCCGCAAGCCTCACACAGCTGATGGGCGGGACATTTACTGTGACTGCGCAAGGGACAGACTTCCGGGCCGAGCTGCAGTTCCCTCTGGTGAAAGTTTCGTGAATTATCCGGCGCATCACTTGCAGGAGAAGGATAAAGACCTTATCCTATTAGCGTGTCGACTATACCCAAAATAGTATTCAGAGGTGAGCCCGGAATGAACTGGAGAGACCGATTAAACAGATTTATGTACGGAAGGTACGGACAGGATGAGCTGTCGAGATTCCTTCTGATCGTTGGTTTCATACTGCTGATCCTGGATCTGCTGTTCCGTATTCCCGGAGTCGGGATGATCGTACTGCTGATCCTCGGATACAATTATTTCCGCATGCTTTCGCGCAATGTTCCGGCGAGATATGCGGAAAATCAGAAGTTTCTGCAGCTGAAGGACAGGGTGCTCGGATTCTTCAGGGGCGGCAGGGGCCGTGCGGAGGATCTGAAGACGAACCACATCTACCGGTGCCCGAAGTGCAGTCAGAAGATCCGGATCCCCAGAGGCAAGGGGATGGTCGAGATCACCTGCCCGAAATGCAGAACGAGATTCCGTAAGAGGAGCTGAAGCATGTTTGGCTATGTAACGGTTAACCGCCCCGAACTGAAGGTCAAAGACCTGGAACTGTACCGGAGCTATTATTGCGGCCTCTGTGCAGAGCTGCACAGGAGATACGGCAGAAAAGGGCAGCTGCTGCTGTCCTATGACTGCACCTTCCTCACACTGCTGCTGACAGGAACCTATGAACCGGAGGAATCGGAAGCGATGCATCGATGCATCGTGCACCCTGCGATCGTGCACAGGGAGATATCCAACCGGTTTACGGAGTATGCCGCGGACATGAATGTCCTCCTCGCGTTTCTCAAGGCGGAGGATGACTGGAGAGATGAACACAGGAAGAGCGCAAAGCTTCTGGCGATCATGCTCCGGAAGGATTATCTGAAGATCAGGGAAAAGTATCCGAGACAGGAAAAAGCGGTGCGGGAGAATATCCGGGCACTGCACAGGGAAGAGAAACGGTGGAAACAGAGCGCCGGCAGTCCGTCCGGGACGGAAAAGACTCCAATCGCGGATCTTCTCGGAAAGATCGACCGGATCGCCGGATATACAGGTAAATTTCTCGGGGAACTGTGCGTATTCGGGGAAGACCTGTGGGAGGAGGACCTCCGCCAGACCGGCTTCTATCTCGGCAAGTTCATTTATCTGATGGACGCCTATGATGATCTGGAGGAAGACAGAAAGAACGGAAACTATAATGTTCTTCTGGAACTTCAGAAGGAGATTCCGGAGTCGTTTGAGGACTATGTGAAGGAGATTCTGCTTGATACTGCTGCCTGCTGCTGCAGGGTGTTCGAGCGTCTCCCGATCGTGAAAGACGTGGAACTGATCCGCAATATCCTGTATTCAGGTATCTGGGTGAGATTCAATCAGATCCGCAGCGGAGAAACGAAAGAGAAGAAGAGACCTGCATTCTGTGATACGTTGTTTAAGATAAGAACGGGTCATGAGATCTACGTGTAAAGAATGCACATCAGGAGGCGCCGGCGTTCTTGAATTGAAGGGGAAGGCAGATGAAAGATCCGTATGATGTCCTGGGGGTTTCCAGGGACGCGTCAGATGAGGAGATAAAGAAGGCATACCGGACACTGAGCCGGAAATATCACCCGGACGCGAACATCAATAATCCGAATAAGGAACAGGCAGAAGAGCGGTTCAAGGACGTACAGCAGGCGTATGAGGCGATCCAGAACGGGAAAACAGGATACGGCGGCTACGGTCCGGGAAGCAGTTACGGCTCCGGCGGCAGTTATGGATCAGGGGATTATTCCGGATTCTACGGTGGGTTCGGACCGTTCGGTTTCGGAGGCTTTTCTTCGCAGAGCCAGCAGAACACACAGAGTGAGACGGATATCCATCTGCAGGCCGCGGCCAGTTATATCAACAGCAGGCATTATGCGGAGGCGCTGAATGTACTCGGGAGCATCCGTGACCGCGATGCACGCTGGTATTATTACAGTGCGGTAGCCAATGCGGGTTCCGGCAACAATGTGCTCGCGCGTGAGATGGCTCAGACCGCAGTCAGTATGGATCCGGACAATATGCTGTACCGGCAGTATCTCAGCCAGCTTGAGGGCGGCGGGAACTGGTACCGGGGAATGGGCATGCAGTACGGTGCTCCGATGGAGACAGACGGCGATATATGCACGAGGCTGTGTCTGGCTAATCTGCTCTGCAGTATATGCGGTCCGGGCGCATTCTGCTGCATTTGATGATATCATTGAATTGATACCGGAGTTGTTAATCGGGAATGGGAGGAGGAGAGTATGGCAGGAAAGGATATCGTTGCAATCGGAAGACAGTTCGGAAGCGGCGGCCATGAGGTCGGAAGAAGACTGGCGGCCGAGCTTGGGCTTACGCTGTATGACAAGGAACTCCTGAAGATGGTGGCACAGGAGAGCAATATCTGTGAACAGGTACTCGAGGACTATGATGAAAAGCCGACCGGGAGCCTCCTGTACTCAATCGTTATGGACATCTACCCGTCCATGAATTATGTGGGCAATTCACTGCAGCAGCAGATCTACCAGGCGCAGTATGATACGATTAAACGGATCGGACAGAAGGGCGGCTGCGTTATCGTCGGAAGGGCCGCAGACTATATCCTCAGGGACAATCCCCGCCTGACCAGCGTATTCGTTCATGCCAGCGATGACTTCCGCGCAGGACGGATCATGGAATATGAGCATATCAGCAAAGAGAAAGCTCTGGACATGATCGCGAAGGCGGATAAAAAGAGAGCCTCCTTCTATAACTTCCAGACTGATAAAAAATGGGGGCAGGCATCCTCCTACAATCTGACGGTCGACACCAGCGATCTCGGGATCGACGGCTGCGTCACCCTGATCCGCAGGTATCTGGAACTGAAGCGGGAAAAATAATATTTCTATAGAGAGAACGGGCAACAGATTATGAACGATAACAACCGGAATGACGGGAAGGGCAATCCCAATCAGAACCGCAATCATTCAACCATACTGATCTTCCTGGTCGTGACCCTGGTGACGCTGGTCCTTATGAGCATTGTCAACCGGGCGATGAACGATTCCACCTCCATGGAGATCACGTACGACCAGTTTCTGGACCTGCTGGATCAGAATCTGATCGACTCTGTAACGGTCGCTTCCGATAAGCTGACGATCGTGACAAAGAGCCAGGGCCTGGCCAGTCAGGGCATTGAGATGAAATACTATACCGGCAGGATGAATGACCCTGCGCTGGTGGAACGTCTTGATGCGGCGAATGTGGAGTTCAAGGAGGAGATCCCGGACAACACGACGAGTCTGATCCTGAATGTTGTGCTGAGTTTCGCGCCGCTGATCCTGATCTGGATCCTGATGGGCGTAGTGCTCCGCAGGATGTCCGGCTCCGGAGGCATGATGGGCGTCGGCAAGAGCCGCGCGAAGATGTATATGCAGTCCGAGACCGGCGTCACATTCAAGGATGTCGCGGGACAGGACGAGGCAAAAGAATCCCTGCAGGAAACGGTGGAATTCCTGGAGCATCCGGAGAAATACGCGGATATCGGAGCAAAGCTCCCGAAGGGCTGCCTCCTGGTCGGCCCTCCCGGAACCGGCAAGACGCTTCTCGCGAAGGCTGTAGCGGGCGAGGCACATGTTCCGTTCTTCTCCCTGACCGGTTCCGACTTTGTGGAAATGTTCGTAGGCGTCGGCGCGAGCCGTGTCAGAGATCTGTTTGACGAAGCAAAGAAAAACGCGCCGTGCATCATTTTCATCGATGAGATCGACGCCATAGGAAAGAGCAGGAATTCCGGTGCGTACGGCGGCAATGACGAGCGTGAACAGACATTGAACCAGCTGCTGTCGGAGATGGACGGCTTTGATACTTCCAAGGGTCTCCTGATCCTTGCGGCGACCAACCGTCCGGAAGTTCTGGATCCGGCACTGCTCAGGCCGGGCAGGTTTGACCGCAGGGTAACCGTCGAGAAGCCGGATCTGCAGGGTCGTATCGATGTCCTGAAGGTCCATGCCAAAAATGTGCACCTGGATGACACGGTTGATCTCAAAGAGATCGCACTGTCCACATCCGGCGCAGTCGGATCCGACCT
>CADCOU010000056.1 GCA_902803155.1 uncultured Lachnospiraceae bacterium
GAAGACGGATGCCTGATCGCGTACGATGAGGACGAAGACGGCTGCGTATCCAGCATCTACGCTGCACAGGAGGGATACCTCACCATCTCGTATACGAAGAAGGAGACCTCACCGGAGCCGCAGGAAAATACCCAGGAGGCGGCGCAGGCTCAGGAGGAAGCCGTTCAGGAGACGGAAGCGGAGAAGGAGACCGAGAAGGTACAGGAAGATACGTCCTGGCTGTTGGAAGACTGATTCCGATGAGGAGTGCCCCTGACGGAGATCATAGATGAACGATATTTCTGGTATTACTGAATTAAAGCGGAAGCTGCCGGATTACGACAACTGTCTGGTCAATCTGGCGAATTCCATACTGAAAAAGTTCGGGGCAGAGACCGCTGCGGACACCCTTCCGATGGCGGACAGAGTTCTAGCCGGAGACTTCAGCAATGTGGTTCTCCTTCTGCTGGACGCGATGGGGATGTCCAGCCTGGAGAAGCATCTGGAAGAGGATGGCTTTTTCCGGAGTCATCTTGCAGGCTCTTTCTGCTCCGTGTATCCGCCGACGACGGTGGCGGCGACTACGTCTGTTTTGAGCGCTCAGTACCCGAATGAACATGGCTGGCTGGGATGGGATATGTATTATCCGAAGCTGGACAAGAATGTGACCGTATTCCTGAACATAGTGCAGATGAGCGAGAAGGAAGGGGCCGTCCCGGCCCGAATCACTCCGGACGGGAATCGGATATGGGACAAAAGGTCGCTGAAGAGGCAGAGAAAGGCGGCGGCCTATAACGCGGGTTTTGAGTTTACCCCGTACCGGTCGTTGATTGACCGGATCAATGACGCCGGCGGCAGCGCTTACTTTGCGATGCCCTACAGGCCTCCGTACCCGAATGACCTGGATGCTGTCTGCAGGCATATCGAAACCCTGTGCAGCGAGAGCGGGAAAAAGTTCATTTACGCATACTGGAATGAACCGGATGCCACGATGCACAGGACGGGAACCATGAGCGGGAAGACGCATGAAGTCATGACCGGTCTGGAGAAGCGGATCGAGGAGCTTGCCTCCGGACTGTCGGACACCTTGCTGCTGGTGACCGCCGATCACGGACACATAGACAGCAGAAACCTGTGCATACTCGATTATCCGGACGTCATGCGATGCCTCGTGCGTCCGCCGTCATTCGAGCCCCGTACCCTGAACCTCTTTGTGAAGGAAGAGTACCTGGAGACATTTCCAGCGGTGTTCCGGGAGAACTTCGGGGACGATTTCCTGCTCCTGACCAGGGATGAAGTGATCGCCAGCAGACTGTTCGGCCCGGGGAAAGACCGGGACGATCTGGAAGAGCTGATCGGCGACTATGTGGCGCTGGCTGTCTCTGACCGGTCCATCTTCAATACACATTACGAAGCGCAGTCGATGCCCGGCATGCATGCGGGCCTGACACCGGAGGAGTACACCATCCCGCTGATTGTTATAGAGACGTAAAGAGTTGGAGTAGCGGGATCCTGTGAAGGGATAATGGTGAGGCAGATAATCACGTGATGGTATCATACCGGAACGATAAGAACGGAGGGCTTTCAGATGGAATATAGGATCGAGGACAATCGGATTCGGTTCATGCGGGCGGGAGAGACAGGCGTGATCAGCGTGCCGGCGGAGGGATGTATCCGATTCCAGGCGAGTGCGTCTTCCCGGATCGAGCTCCAGGACTGGACGCTGCTCCCGAAGGAGGTTCCGGCAGAAATATGGAAGGATGGGGAGAATGTTTATCTCCGGACGGGAAACCTGAAGGTCCTGCTCGAAGAGAGCGGACGCGTCACTTATTTTGCGGATGATAAGGTCATTCTCCGGGAACAGCCGGAACTGACATTTTCGATGGGATACCGGAACTACAGGAGCGTCGGGAGCGGGCTGTGGGCGATGCGCGCCACCTTCGAGCCCAATGAGGAGGAGCAGTTCTACGGGCTGGGACACGAGCAGATGAATGTGTTCAGCAAGAAGGGCTGCACCGTGGACCTTCGCCATGTCAATGCAAAAGCAACTATCCCGTATGTCTATTCTTCACTCGGGTACGGGTTCCTGTGGAACATGCCGTCGACGGGGACTGCAGAGCTCGGCATGAACAGAACACGGTGGAACAGCGACTGCGCGAAGACTATGGACTATGTGGTTATTGCGGGCAGCCCGCGTGAGGCGAGCTCGAAACTGGCGGACCTGACCGGGCACGCCCCTATGATCCCGGAATATGCCCTCGGTTTCTGGCAGTGCCGCCTCCGCTACGAGAATCAGGAGAC
>CADCOU010000057.1 GCA_902803155.1 uncultured Lachnospiraceae bacterium
ATACTTTACCACCTGCAGACGGTCATGTCAATCATTTTCTGCAGAATCCGCAGTTTAATTTACTGCAGACCCTGCATCTTCTCTCATTTATTCTGCCGTCGCGTCTTCCAGTTTGGCTTCTGCCGCTTCATCTTCCGCTACCGGCTCTGTCCATTCTTCATCGTCAGGCCCGAAAGTTGCAGCTGCTTTTTCTGCCAGATACTTTGTATGTTTCTTCATCAGCCTGACTCCGGACACGATTACACCCGCGGCTGCAGCCGCAACAATCATCGCTGCCTTACGTTCCAGTTTGTTCATTTCCGTCTCCTCCTTCTTCGGGTTCTTCTGCGACTCGTCCGGGACATGGAGATCAATTCTGCGGATCCTTTATGCTTCGCTGAAGTCTGAATCCATCGCGATCATCAGAGTGTAATCTGGATACATCTTCTGAACCTTCTCACAGACTTCTGCCCAGACCTTCCTGCGGTCCGGTGCGTCAAAGCTTACCACCACGTCAAAACGGATCGTCTTCTTATCTTCATTCACATAAAAACCATGCACCTGATTGACATACTGCTGCGCACGGACTTCTTCATAGATCCTGTCACGCATCCGCGCAGCTTCGTCCTCTCCGGTATTGACCGAATAGACTCCGACTGCTGTCAGGATCACTTGATGCTCCTCATAGACCTTCATCGTAATCGACCGGATCAGTTCATCCAGCTCGCTTGCGGTATAAGTGTCCGGTACTTCGATATGGATCGAACCATTGTATGCATCCGGTCCATAGTTGTTCAGCACCAGGTCATAGGCACCGCTGACGCCCGGAAATGAAAGTACCGTCTTTTTGATCGCGCGGGCAAATTCCGCATCCACACTCTCTCCCAGAAGCTGTGAGATGGTCTCGCGCAGCATGTCGATACCCGACTTGATGATCACAATGGAAATGATCGCGCCAAGCCATGCCTCCAGAGAGATTCCGGCTGTCAGATAGAGGATCGCTGCGACCAGTGTCGATGCAGAGATCACAGAATCCAGCATGGCATCAGTCCCTGAATTTACAAGCGAATCGGAATTCACCTTCTCCCCGACCCTCTTTACATACCTTCCGAGTATGATTTTGACCAGGACGGCGACACCGACGATGACAAGTGATACTGTCGTATAGTCCGGGCTGGACGGATGCAGGATCTTCTTCACTGATTCGATCAGGGATGTGATACCGGCATACAGTACGATCACGGAGATCAGAAGCGCACTGAGGTATTCGACCCTGCCATGACCGAAGGGATGTTTCTTGTCCGGCTGTTTTCCGGCCAGTTTTGTCCCGATGATCGTGATCAGCGAGGAACCTGCGTCTGACAGATTATTCACCGCATCCAGTACGATGGCGATGGAGTGTGTCATCAGCCCGACCGCAGCCTTGAAACCGGCAAGCGCCGCATTGGCTCCGATTCCGATCATGCTGGTCCGGATAATCTGTTTCTCTCTGGCTTGTGCCTTGCCTTCCTGCGCACGGTCTTCCGGATGATCCATATTCTGTATATAATCTTTAGCTGTTCCCATATCTGTAATCCCACAGATCCTTTCTTATAACAAAGACCCCGACAGAAATCCTTGTTTGCAATGATATCTTCTGCGATTCCATAGTATAACACAAAGAGCGGGCTTTCGCCCACCCTCAGTATAACACCGCCATATCATTCCGCCGCACGGCATCACTGTATCTGCACTGCCGGCCGCATCCGTATTCCCTGTACTCTGCTCTGTGAAGCGTCATTTACTCTGCTGGTCTGTCAGGATACGGATCGTCTCAATATCATTTGCATTCATCTTGAAATTCATGACCCGTTCTCTCCCGTCCGGCAACGTAACCTTCACTTCATAGATCGACCCTTCCTGTAGTCCTTCCTCTTTCAGCATATTGAAAAAGGGGAATACTCTCGGATGATCCTTCTGAAATATGCTCAGCCTCTCTTTCATTTGAAGCATCGCCATCGGATTGATTGCCATATGAAAATCCTCGCTTTCTGTTCATCTGTATGTTATCTAAAGTATATCATCATCCGGTACTTGACAAGGCTGATACAATATACCTTGAACAAGTTGTCTGCAA
>CADCOU010000058.1 GCA_902803155.1 uncultured Lachnospiraceae bacterium
CGCACCGACATGCTGGATACTGCGTTTATCTACGGCGCGGAAGGGTACATCACGGTTCCCCGGTTCTGGAGTCCGGACGAGGTGTGCGTTACCAGGGGGCAGGATACGGAACGGTTTGAGTTCCCGGTGGAGCAGAGAGTGGAAGGGCTCACTGACGAGGGGTACCAATATGAGATCCGCCATGTAAATGACTGTATCAGGAAGGGGCTGACAGAATCGCCGGTCGTCACATTTGACCGGACGGTCAGTGTATTGTCTCAGTGCGACCGCCTGAGACGGGAATGGGGGCTGGCATGAAGATCAGGGCTTTGCTGTTTGACCTGGACGGTCTGATTTTTGATTCCGAGAAGGTCTATTACCGCACATGGAAACAGGCGGGGGAGGACTTCGGGTTTACGATCCCCCATGAGACTCTTCTGTCGCTGCGCTCCTGTGACGCGTCGGTCGCCAGACAGAGGCTGGAGGACGGTATCGGGGCGGAAGGCGTGTATGATCAGATCCGCGCAAGGCGCAAGGAGATCATGAAACCTTACCTGATGCAGCATGACCCCGAGTTGAAAGAGGGCGTGACCGGGTTCCTGGAGAAGGTGCGCGCCTACACTTCGGTCAGGAAAGCGGTCGTAACGCAGTCGCGGATGGAAGATAAGGAAGCAATGCTCAGAAAGGCAGGCCTTCTGCAGTTTTTTGATGAGATCGTATCCGCGGAGAATGTGAAACGCGGAAAGCCGTTTCCGGACATCTATGAATATGCCTGGAAAAAGCTCGGCCTGAAACCGGAGGAATGCATCGCGTTTGAAGATTCGCCCAACGGGATCGTCAGCGCGCACGATGCCGGCGTCCATGCCGTGATGATACCGGACATGTCGCAGCCGGATGAAGAACTGTCCGGGATCTGTTTCGGCGTATACCCGACCCTGGAGGATTCCTTCCCCGCGATCGAGCCGCTGCTTGATCACGGAGCGTGAAACGGAGGATGAGACACTGACATGAATTCAGTAAAACAGGAAGTAAGAAAACTCGAAAAGAAAAATGAAGAACAGTCTGTCTGGGAAGAGGAAAAACTCCGGCTCCCGCTGATCCTTCTGGGCGCAGTCATTTACTCGGTAGGAGTAAACCTGTTCCTGCGTCCGCTCCACCTGTATTCGGGCGGCATCATGGGTTTCTCCCAGCTGGTCACGACACTGCTGAAAAACGCGGGCGTCATCACCACAAAGATAGACCTTGCCGGTATCCTGAACTACCTGCTGAATCTGCCCGGACTTATCCTGGCTGTCAGGACGATGAGAAAGCGGTTCGCCCTCAAGACCGTTCTGAGTCTGTCCCTGACCACGCTTCTGCTGACACTGCTCCCGATCCCGGAACTTCCGATCATGGAGGAGAAGATCGCGAACATCCTGGTCGCCGGCATCCTCTCCGGAACTGGAGCCGGCCTGATCCTTCGTTCGGGAGCTTCCGGCGGAGGGATGGATCTGATCGGTATGATCATTGTCCAGAAGTACGGACATTTTTCCGTGGGAACGGTCAACATTGCGGCAAATGTGATCCTGTACAGCATCTGCCTTATCGTGTTCGACGTTCCGACAGCAATCTATTCCATGATCAATTCCGTGATACAGTCCACTGCCTGCGACAGAGTGCACACGCAGAACATCAATGTTGAGGTGACGGTGATCACGAAGCTGGAAGATACCGGACCGCTGGAGATCGCAGTTATGGGATCGACCGGAAGAGGCCTGACCAGGCTTGATGCCAGCGGGCGGTATTCCGAAGAAGATGAGTCCGTGTTCCTTATGGTGATCAGCAAATATGAGATACCGATGCTGCTCAATGTCATCCGGGAACACGATCCGTCCGCGTTTATCCTGCTGGACGAAAATGTACGTGTGGAAGGACATTTCATAAAGAAACTGACCTGAGTGAAAGGATTCTCGGAAGGGACTATGCCTCAGAAAAAAGCAACTGTCATAACGGCCGTCGGTGCTGGAGGAAAAACCACATATCTGGAGAAACGGGCGGCGGACTATGTCCGCCGCGGAATGCGTGCGGTTATTACGACGACCACCCATATCTGGAAACCGGAGACTGCCGCCGCTTCGACGGGAGATGCTTTCGAAAGGTATGTCTTTCATACGGAAAGCGGGATCGACTATGCAGGGACTCCGGAGGAGAGCGGGAAACTGTCCGCTCCGCCTGCTGAAGTCCTGGACTGGATCATCGCATCTTACGACGCAGTGCTTGTCGAGGGTGACGGGAGCCACTGTATGCCGGTGAAGATACCCGGCCCGGGAGAACCGGTCATCCCGGACGAGACGGATGAGATAGCTGTGATCATGGGAAGGCAGGCAGTCGGGAGAAAGCTGAGTGTTGTCTGCCACCGCTATGATGAGAACCGGCTTCCGGACGGGATCGTCACGGACGATATGCTGGAGACGATTGCCCGGGACTTCTATATCGCACCGCTTCAGGAGAGATATCCCGGGACGGATGTGTTTTATGCTCCGAGTGAATACAGGCCGGAGATGTGGGAACTTCCGGGCAGCGTGGCGGATCTGGCGGTTACGGCGGTGCTCCTGGCATCCGGGTTCGGGCGCAGGTACGGGGGCAATAAACTGGAGGAGGACTTCGGCGGAAAACCGCTTTACCGGCGGACTCTGGACCATGTGGCGCAGGCGCTGGGAAGAGACCGGACCATAGTAGTGACACAGTATCAGAGCATACTGGATGAGATGGAGCGGGAAGGAATCTCTGCAGTGCGCAATGACTTCGCAGCCGATGGGATCTCCGCTTCGATTCGGATCGGGACACAGGAGGCTCTGAAAAGAGAAGATACGGAGGCAGTCATCTTCTTTGCGGCGGACATGCCGTATCTTCCGGCGGATGAGATCCGCAGATACGCGAGGCAGTTTCTCTGGTCGGAAAAGACCTTCGGATGCATGGTATCAGGACCACAGCATGTCATGACCAACCCGGGCGCATTCCGCCTGTATGAATCTCCGGCTCTGAACATAGATGAAAGAACCGGGCAGCATGGGTCCGGGCAGCATGAGCCCGGACACGGAAAAATAAACGCGGCCGCCGGACAGCTTCTTGCGCTGTCCGGCGACCACGGTGCCATGCGTATCATGAAACAGTTTCCGCAGGAGATTTACCGCTATCAGGTGGCGGAAGAATCGGTGCGGGATATCGACGTGCGGACCGGCCCTCAGTTCTGATGCCCGGCAGCCGGTCCTGAATATCAGACGTTTCAGTCCGCTTCCGGAGGAACGAAATCGAACTTCCTGACATCGAACATACCGCGTGTCGTGATCTTGAGTTCCGGTATCACGATCAGGCTCATGAAGCAGAGCGTCATGACCGGTTCCACGTCATGGCTGACGCCGAGTTTCTCATAGGCGGTCTCGTGCAGGACTTTCAGGCGCTTCGCGACTTCCTCGCCGGGAAGGTCGCTCATCAGGCCTGCGATCGGCAGCGGAAGCGAAGCGAGCACTTCACCGTTTTCAATGACGACGAAACCTCCCTCCTGGTCGATCAGGGCCTGGATGGCCGCATACATTTCTTCATTGCTGACGCCGACGCAGATGATATTGTGGGAATCATGCGCGACGGACAGCGCGATGGCTCCACGCTTGATTCCGTAATTTGCCAGGAATCCCAG
>CADCOU010000059.1 GCA_902803155.1 uncultured Lachnospiraceae bacterium
CCTTCCGGGATCAGCATGGGAAGATATACGTTCTCCACGCCGGTCTCCTTGAACCTGCGGTCCAGTTCCGCCTGTATGTTTTCCCAGATCGCGTAGCCTGCCGGCTTGATGACCATGCATCCCTTGACGCCGGTATATCCGGTCAGTTCCGCTTTTTTCACCACATCTGTATACCACTGGGCAAAATCCACTTCCATGGAAGTGATCTCTTCCACAAATTTCTTATCCTTCGCCATGCTGCACTCTCCTTACTGTACTAAGTTATCAAATGAGATGTTACTCAATTCGGCATTCGCCGTCAAGATTCGTTTACATAGTCCGCAAAGCGCAGGAATGCCGACATACCCTCTTCATTCCGTTTGTAAACGCCCGCATCCTCCAGAACCTTCGCGAACACCACGCCTATCTCTCTCTGAAGGATCTCATCTATATTGTCTTTATTCAGATCGGTATACTTCGATCTGATATCGTCCATCCAGTCCGCGTGCTTCTGAAGTTCCTCATCGGCCCGGTAGTCCTTTCCTTCCAGAACCGCCGCCTTCAGGTCTGCCATCTCTTTCTTCAGCCTTGCCGGAAGGATCGCGCATCCCATGACCTCGATCAGTCCGATGTTCTCCTTCTTGATGTGGTGGAGGGCTGCATGAGGATGATACACGCCGAGCGGATGCTCATCGGTAGTGATGTTGTTGCGGAGCACCAGGTCCAGTTCGTAGTCATCTCCGCGTTTCCTCGCGATCGGGGTGATCGTGCTGTGTTTCTCCCCGTCTGTCTCCGCAAAGATGAAGGCGGCCTCATCGGTATATCCTCTCCATGCGCAGAGGATGCGGTCGGCCAGATCGACGATCCTCGATCTATCTGGGGAACTGAGGCGGATCACGGACATCGGCCACTTCACGATGCCGGCCTTCACATCTTCGTATCCTGTAAACAGGAGTTCTCTCTCCACCTCTGCCCTGGCCATGGCGAATTCGTAGTGTCCGCCTTGAAAATGCTCATGCGCGAGTATGCTGCCCCCAACGATGGGGAGATCCGCGTTGGAGCCGACGAAATAATGCGGAAACAGCGATACAAAGTCAAACAGTTTGCGGAATGCGCTCCGATCGATGATCATCGGTATGTGCCTGCTGTTGAATACGATGCAGTGTTCATTGTAGTAGACATACGGCGAATACTGCAGGCACCAGGGCTGACCGTCGATGGTGATCGGGATCACACGGTGGTTTTCCCTCGCGGGATGATCCGGTCTTCCTGCATATCCGACGTTTTCATAGCAGAGCTGGCATTTCGGATAGGCTGTCTGCTTTGCATTTCTTGCTGCCGCGATCGCCTTCGGATCTTTCTCCGGCTTGCTGAGATTGATGGTGATGTCCAGATCCCCGTACTCCGTCGGGGCAAGCCAGCGCATATCCTTTGCGATCCGGTCCCGGCGGATATAGTTTGTATCCTGGCTGAACTTATAGTACCAGTCCGTTGCGGCCACCGGTCCCCCGTCCGCGAGTATCTTCCGGAACTTTTCTGTGATCACGGACGGCCTTGCCGTAAAGACGCCCATCAGCTTCGTATCAAACAGATCGCACCAGGTGACGGTCTTTTCCGGGATCAGCCCGGTCTCAGCCGCATAGCCGCACAGTTCATCCAGGATCCCGGGAAGCATTCCCTTCATGTCCTTCCCCCGCGGATCAAATGATCTCACCGCCTCCTCAGCGGCCTCATCCAGGGAATCGATCCCGAGTATCTCCAGAAGGCGGTTTGTGCAGTAAACCGCATCCTCCTCCCTGATCAGTTCTTCCGCGAGAGCATATTTCACCAGAGCGGCAATTGCTTCCTGTACCATATCTGCCTCCGTTCTCTGTTTCATGTCATATCTGCTTCCGCCGTCTTCCCGGTCCGCATACCGGGAAGTACGGCTCTGTAACAGAATATCATGCTGCTGCCGTATCCCGCAAGAGATGCAGGATTTTTCCCTTTTCCGCATTTACAAACCTATTCTGTTCACCTACAATAGAAGCAACTTTTCATTTCATTCCGGTCAGAGGTTCAGAAACGACATCAGCGCTGCGCAGCAAAGGAAGATCATGCCAATGGAAGGTTTAAGACTTTACCGAAAACGGATTATTCCGGAAGAGTGCGTGTTTCTGAAGGATGACGTCATCCTTCACAGGGATAATGATGTGATCATTACCAGGTGGAATACGCTCCATCCGAAGAAGACCCTCTCGCACGGGTACTCCTGCTATTTCCTGGAACGGGGATTCAAGGTGAGCAAGTTCTACGACCATGACGACCGTCTGATCAGCTGGTACTGTGACATCATCAAAACAGAAAAGACAACGGAAGAAGGCATCGATACCTATATCTTCACGGATCTTCTGGCAGACGTAGTCGTCTATCCGGACGGGCGGGTCCGTGTGGTGGACCTGGATGAACTCGCCGATGCCCAGCGGGACCGCCTGATCACTCCGGATGAACTGCAGGCAGCCCTGCGCCATCTGGACCGTCTGCTTACGATCATTTACAAAGGGGCGTTCGACAGCCTTCAGAAATATATCAATACCGCAGAAGAAAAAGACCGCAGCCTCTCATGATGAGGACTGCGGCCTTCCTGTCTCTGATTTCCTGTTTCTGATTTCCCTTTTCCGGTTCAGGTTCAGGGTCTTTTATCTTCGGATCAGCCTTCCTGGATCCGGCTTTCCTGTGCATGCTGCTGTGCCAGTTTCTTCTGCTCCTCCAGTTCCGGAGCTTCCTTCTTTTTATCATCCTTGAAGATGTATTTGTGCTGGATCTTGTAACTGACAAAGAACAGGGTCGTATCTACCAGCACCTTTATACCGACGACGTTTCCTCCGAAGAGAGCCTTCATGGCGCTGACAACCAGCGCGGAGCAGATACACTGCGCAGCCGACAGGATCATAAATGCGCCTGCGCTCTTCGTATTGCCCTGGGCCGAATCTGACTTGAAGTGGAATACGAAATGCTTCGTCAGCAGGTAGTTGGCTGAAGCAGAGATAAGCCTCGCGCAGACCGTACTGTATATGATCACAAACGGGCTCCCGCGGAAGGTGATCCCGGTAAAGATACTGAACATGATGACGTCCAGTATGGAAGCACCGACCGAGGTGATCGAATACAGGATGAACTTCTTGAAGATCGTATACAGGATACGGATCGTATCCGCAACCTTCCGGAATGTCCGCTCCACCCCCGGTTCATACAGGACATATTCGATCGGCACCTGCAGGAAGCCGATTTTTTCAAACGACATCGTCAGGGACGTCACATACGCAAAACCGTCCCCTTCTATATCCAGACACTGACGGATCCTGAGATCCGGTATACCGAACACTCCCGACAGCGGATCGTTCAGCCGTACGCCCATCAGCATGTGATAGAGGAGCTTCATGACGCCGCCCATGCGGTAATCATAGTCCCCGACCAGTTTGCCGTTCAGATCCCGGGTGCCGACCACCAGCGCAAATGAACCCATCGCCTGCTCATTATGAAGAGAGGACGCAACCTTCTGCACATCCTCCGGATAGATCTGACGGTCCGCGTTCAGCGTGATGACTCCGTCCGAATCCCCCTGGAAGTGTTCCATATAGTACTGAAACCCGGTGCGCAGGGAAGCTCCCTGGCCGCGGTTCATATCATGGTCGATCACCACTGCCCCGAGACGTTTCAGTTTCATAAAAACCGGCAGCTTGTCCGTGCGGCTTCCGTCATTGACAACAATGATCCTGGAAAAACCGCAGTCCACAAGGCTGCCGACATATTGTACAAGCGATAAAGGAGGATTCAGCGCAGGGATAACGATAACAGCATTCGTTTCCATGACCGTCCCTCCTTTCATATGCTCAGTGTATAGTTAATTTACTATAGCAAAAAGGGGGTTGACTGTCAAAACAGGGGCTCAGCTGAGCGGATACTTTTCCACGATTCCGCGGACGATCTGTCTGCACTGATCCGCTTTCGCGTCTCCTTCTTTTATCATAGCTGCTATGACCCCGGCGATCTGATCAAA
>CADCOU010000060.1 GCA_902803155.1 uncultured Lachnospiraceae bacterium
TAATCACACAGCTCCGTCAGCCGTTTTCCCGGATCCCTGCCCGTCAGGATCACTTCCAGGTCATCCGGCTTCTCTTCCAGAAACGCCGCGACCTTTTCTTCCTCCAGAAAACCGGCTCCGACCGCGTACAGGATCTCATCCAGAAACAGCACATCGAAATGCTGCGTCACTGCCTTCTCTGCCGTCTCCCGGAAGAGCCTGTCATAATAAGCTTTCTCTGCTTCCTTCTCCTCTTCACTCATCTGAAAGCTGAACGAAACCTTCTCCCGTCCGCTGATAAATGTGATCCCGGGGATCCGTTCCATCACGCTTCGCTCAGACGAGCCACGGTCCTTCATGAACTGGCAGATCAGCACCCTGTATCCGGCACCGGCCGCGCGGACGCACAGCCCCATACCGGCCGTGGTCTTACCCTTGCCGTCCCCGCTGTAGATATGCACAAGGCCCGGGCCCGTTCTTCGCGCTCTCTCCATGTTCCGGTAATTCTCCTAAACTATATGATAGTATCCTGACATTCAGAAAACCTGCATCTGCTGCATGCGGCAGAACGCAGGATCCATCTGTGCAGAATGCATCCAGGCAGCCATCTCTCAGATCAGCTTCCGGGTGCTCCCGCGGTAGATCTCCGGGATCTCCGTATCCAGATCCGGCAGCCGTTCCTTCAGGGCTTCCATCAGCCTGGGGGCGTGTCTCTCGCTTCCCGGAATGATCTTGATGATCTCATTTTCCCCGTACCGGATTACTACCCCGCCTGTGATAATCGTACCGGTGCAGCAGTTACCGCCCTTCACGCTGAAGTCATGCGGATAGGCTGACCTGATCTCTTCCAGGGGAAGGTAAGCCGTCGTGTTGAATCCTCCCGGCATAAAGAACGCTTTCCCGCCGACTCTCCATCGGTCGAACCGGGCAGCATCCCTGTAATCTGCTTCGATATCCGGGATCTCATTTGTCAGAGCTTTGAACTTCATACGGGAACCAGCTCCTTCCACGGTGGACACCTGTCATCGGGGGAATCCTGTCACCCCCCATCCGCAGAGGAGGGGACACCCCGGCCAGGTTGTAGTATAATCTTTATAAGTTATCAATTTGCAGACAAACGGAGGAGACCCTTATGATCCGCATCCTGGCAGTCGGTGACAGCAACACATACGGCTATGATCCGGAATCCTACGGCGCCGGCCGCTACGCGCGCATGAAGCGCTGGACCGGCATACTGGATTCGGAGCCGGACTTCACGGTGAACAACGCCGGACAGAACGGTGCTTCCATTCCCCGTTCTGCGGACGATGCCGCTGCCGCCATTGCCGCCCAGGCCATACGGTGGAAGTGTGACCTCATCACCCTGATGCTCGGCACCAATGACCTGCTGAACATGAATGTCGCTTCGGCGCAGACCGTCGCGGAGCGGATGGCTGCCTTTGTGGACGCCTGTCTCAGGGCGGATGAGCGTATGAAGGATCTCCTGCTCCTCATCGCACCTCCCGCCATGGACGACGGCATGTGGACTGACGAGCAGTCCGTAGCGGAATCCCTCCGGCTCGGCGCCTACTACCGGTACGTCGCGGATTATTACGGGATCCGGTTTGTCGATGCTTCCGAGTGGGATCTTCCGACCTGCCGGGACGGGGTCCATCTCACAGCCATCGGCCATCAGCTGTTTGCCGAACACCTTCGGCCCGTCCTGCTCGGCGAGGAGCCGCAGTCAGAAGGTGAACCTTAATCCGGTTCTCACGGCACTCATCCGGCCCGTTTTCCGGTCCGAACTGCTTTCCCGGTCCGGGCATCCTTCCTGTTCAGTGCAGGTTCTCGTAGGTGTACACCCTCGTTCCCAGTGAGTACGGCGTCAGCTGGTAGCAGTAGTAATTGACCCAGTTTGCGTACAGCGTGTTCGCGTGCGCTCTCCACAGGAGCCTCGGCTTATTGTCCGGATCATCGTCCGGGAAATAGTTCTTCGGAAGCTGTATGCCGATCCCTTTTTCCACGTCCCTGGTGTATTCCGCCCCGAGCGTCCTCCGGTCGTATTCCGGATGTCCCATCACAAAGATGCGGCGGCCGTTTCTGGACATGGCAAGGAATACGCCCGCTTCCCTGGATTCCGCCAGAATGATCAGATCCTCGCAGCGGACCATATCTTCCTTCGCCACTTCCGTCCAGCGGCTGTGCGGCGCATAGAAATAGTCGTCGAATCCGCGGACGAGCGGGATCTTCCGGTTCATGACCTTGTGCTTGTAGAGCCCGAAAAGCTTGTATCCCAGTTCTCTCTTCCCGATCCCGTAGTGATAGTACATGGCCGCCTGCGCGCCCCAGCACAGATGGATCGTGGATGTGACATGGTCATTGGTCCACTCAAAGATCTTCTTCAGCTCGTCCCAGTAGTCCACCTGCTCATACTCCATCTGCTCCACAGGTGCTCCGGTGATGATCATGCCGTCATAGTCATTTTCCCGGACATCTTCAAATGACTGATAGAATTTGTTCAGATGGTTGACGGCGGTGTTCCTCGCCTCGTGGCTGCTCGCAGCGA
>CADCOU010000061.1 GCA_902803155.1 uncultured Lachnospiraceae bacterium
CAGGCTGCCCGATCATACCGGTCGCGATTGTCGGGACCAGGGAACGTTTTGAGACCCAGTTCCCGCGGGTCAGGCCCGGTCATGTGATCATGGAGTTCGGAAAGCCGATCGAGACTGCGGGACTGTCCCGGCAGGAGCTGAAAGGAATCGGTGCGAAGACCCGCCTGGTAGTGGAGGAAATGGTAAAACGAAATCACGAGATGCTGTGATCCGGATATAATTAAAGAACAGACTGTGATCGGGAAAAGACTGTGATTTAATTCACACAAATATTCAAGAGCCGTGCATCTGCTGTGCACGGCTCTTGTTGTGATTTGCCATCAATTATTCTGCTTCATAATCATCGGTCGGAATGGCTTTTTCGTATTCGTCCAGGATCATCTCCTGCATCTGCTGTCTGGTGTCCGAATTGATCGGATGTGCGATGTCGCGGTATTCGCCATCAGCAGTCTTTCGGCTCGGCATTGCGATAAACAGTCCTTTGTCTCCCTCGATCACTTTTATGTCATGTACTACGAATTCGTCATCGAATGTAACCGAGACAATTGCTTTCATCTTTCCATCTTTCGCAATCTTCCTTACCCTCACATCTGTAATTGTCATTCCAAATCACCCATCAGACTTTCTAAATTACCAAAAACTGTTATAAAACATAACGTTCATCTGATTCGATGACTATCTTGATACCATCCTCCCCGTTGTAATATGTATTCGCCCTGATGGTATCGCGGCTTTCCACGATGCAGTTTTCCAAATGAACATTGTCACCAAGATATACATCGTTTAAAACGATGGAGTTCTTGATCACACAGTTTTCCCCTACAAAAACATTCTTGAATATGATGGAATTCTCCACATATCCATTAAGGATCGTCCCTGCGGACACAAGGCTGTTGTGAACCTCGCTCCCCGGATTATACTTTGCCGGCGGGAGGTCGACAACCTTGGAATGGATCTCCGGATACTGCCGGAAGAAATAATCCCTGACTTCGGGCTTCAGGAAATCCATGTTCGTCCTGTAATAGGCGTCCACAGAAGCAATGTTGCTCCAGTAACTGTCGATCTTGTAACCAAAGATCCGCTTTACACTCTTGTAACGGATGAGAACGTCGCGGACAAAATCAAACCGTCCCTCTGCCGCGTTCTTCTCGATCAGTTCGATCAGCTGGCGTCTTCGAATCACATAGATGCCGCAGGAAATCGTATTTGCGTCGGAAGCCATCGGCTTCTCCTCAAACTGTTCGATCCTGCAGTCCTCGTTCATCTTCAGAACGCCGAACCTCGTGACATCCTCTTCTGCCGGAAGCTCTTTGCATACTACGGTGATATCAGCCTTCTTCGCGATATGGTACTCGAGGACTCTGTTGAAATCCAGTTTGTACACTCCGTCTCCGGCTGCTATCACCACATACGGTTCGTGACAGTTTTTGAGGAAATCGATGTTCTGGTAGAGCGCGTCCGCTGTTCCTCTGTACCAGAAATTGTTGTCGACCGTGACCGTCGGAGAGAACACGTACAGACCTCCCTGCTTGCGTCCGAAATCCCACCATTTGGAGGATGACAGATGCTCGTTCAGTGATCTGGAATTGTACTGTGTCAGTACCGCAACCTTCTGGATACGTGAGTTAGACATGGAACTGAGCGCAAAATCGATGCTGCGGAACGAACCCGCTATCGGCATCGCCGCGATCGCTCTCTTGTTGGACAGTTCCTTCATGCGGTAGCTGTTGCCACCGGCTAAGATCATACCGACTGCTCTCATGACACAACACCTGCCTTATCCAGAATCTCGCCGCTGGCGAGGGAGCCGTCCGGATAATCCTCCGGAACGGTGTTGCCGGTTACCGCAGTGTTCCTGCCGATCTTGACGAAGTCCGGGACGACGGTATTCTCACCTACTACCGCAAGTCCGAACGCGTATACGGAAGGTTTGACCTTATTCGGCACCTCTTCTCCGCATCCGACAACACTCCGCTGTCCGATCTCGGAGCCCTCCGCAACGATTGCCTTGTCAAGGATCGCACCTGCCTTGATGACACAGTTCTGCATGATGATAGAATCGCGGACAACTGCTCCTTTCTCTATTGTCACGCCGTTTCCTATGATAGAGTTTGTTACTTCTCCGTATACCTCAGTCCCGTCTCCGATCAGACTGCGGTAGACTTTTGCATCCGAGGAAATGTACTGCGGAGGAATGATATCATTCTTTGTGTAGATCTTCCAGAATTCCTCATACAGGTTGAACTCGGGAATGATATCGATCAGTTCCATATTTGCTTCCCAATAGGAACCGAGTGTTCCGACGTCTTTCCAGTATCCGTTGAATTCATAGGCTACAAGGCTCTTGCCCCGCTCCCAGAGATACGGGATCACATGTTTTCCGAAGTCGCAGCCTTCCTGCTCCCGGAGTGAAACCAGTGCGTCCCTCAGGACCGGCCAGCTGAATATGTAGATCCCCATCGACGCAAGGTTGCTCTTGGGATGTTCCGGCTTCTCCTGGAATTCACGGATCTTCCCGTCGCCATCGGCAACTACTATGCCAAACCGGTTCGCCTCTTCCTGCGGGACAGGCATCACGGCAATCGATACATCCGCATTGTGGGACTTATGGAAATCCAGCATGACTTCATAGTCCATCTTGTAGATGTGATCGCCGGACAGAATCAGCACGTAATCCGGATTGAAGCTCTCCATATACGCAAGATTCTGATAAATAGCATTAGCGGTTCCTGTGTACCACTCCGTCTTTCCGACCTGCTCATAGGGAGGAAGGACGGTAACGCCGCCTACGTTCCGGTCAAGATCCCAGGGTATGCCGATCCCGATATGGGTGTTCAGCCGCAGCGGCTGGTACTGGGTCAGCACACCTACCGTATCTACACCGGAATTGATGCAATTGCTGAGCGGAAAATCAATGATGCGGTATTTTCCGCCGAAGGCAACTGCGGGTTTTGCAACCTTCGCTGTCAGGACGCCCAGTCGTGAGCCCTGTCCTCCCGCCAGCAGCATTGCAATCATCTCTTTCTTTACCACGCTATCACCTCTCAAGATGCTGAACAGAGATACTATCATCAGCAGTATAGCACATGTTTGAACGCTTGTGAATGCTGCCCTTTTCTCTTGAAACATTCCCTTCTTAAAGTATATACTAAGGGAACAATGACAGCATCTGTGCCCCGGATTCACACGGGACGATGACGCAGAAAAGTGAAGGAGTTCATTATGTATCAGATAGATTTCAACAAACCGGTTCATGTCTACTTCTGCGGGATCGGCGGCATCAGCATGAGCGGTCTGGCAGCGGTACTGCTGAAGGAAGGTTTCACCGTTACCGGATCCGATGCGAAACAGTCTCCCCTTACAGACCTGCTTACAGAGCAGGGGGCCAGGATCTCATGTCCCCAGAAGGCGGAGAACATCCCTGCCGACGCGGACGTGATGGTATATACCGCAGCGATCCACCATGACAACCCGGAGTACACAAGGGCTGTCGAGCTTGGCATTCCCATGCTCACACGCGCACAGCTGCTCGGACAGGTGATGGCCAATTACAACAATTCTGTCGCAGTTGCAGGTACGCACGGCAAGACCACGACGACATCCATGCTGTCCTGTATCCTGCTTGAGGCAGGCAAGGATCCCACCATATCTGTCGGCGGTATCCTGAAAGAGATCGGCGGCAATATCCGTGTCGGGAATTCGGAGAATTTCATCGCGGAAGCATGCGAATACACCAACAGCTTCCTGAGCCTGAAACCGCGGTACGGCCTGATCCTGAACATCGCCGCGGACCATCTGGACTTTTTCAAGGATCTGGATGACATCCGCAACTCCTTCCACCGCTTCGCGAAGAATGTGCGCAGCGACGGAACGCTGATCATCAACGGGAATATCCCCCGCCTGAATGAGATCACCGACGGGATCGACGCCTCCGTGATCACATACGGCGCCCCTGAGTCCGACTACTGGCCGGCGGAGATCTCCTATGATGAATTCGGAATAGGGACCTTCAGTGTGATGCGCAGGGGAAGAGACCTGGGCCGCTTCAAACTCCGTGTGCCGGGTGAGCACAATATCTCCAACGCAGTCTGCGCAATTGCTGCAGCTGACCTGATGGGAGCGTCCATGGATGAATGCCGGAGAGGCCTTCTTGAATTCCGTGGTGCAGACCGCCGCTTCCAGATCAAGGGCAAACTGAAATGCGGTGCCACCGTCATCGATGACTATGCTCATCACCCGACGGAGATCCGGGCAACTCTGAAGGCTGCCAGGAATTACCCGCACAACAGGATCTGGTGCGTCTTCCAGCCCCATACCTACACCAGGACAAAAGCTCTGATGAGCGGATTTGCCGACGCGCTGTCCCTGGCCGATGAAGTCGTTCTCGCACCGATCTACGCAGCAAGAGAGACGGATAACCTGGGCATCAGTTCTGACACGCTGCGCCAGAACATCGCCAATCTCGGTACGGACGCCTACTATCTTCCTTCCTTCGCCCAGATTGAGGATTTCCTCAGGAAACGCGTAACGGAAGGTGATCTGCTGATCACCATGGGCGCCGGCGATGTCGTGACGGTTGGAGAGGAACTGCTTGCGTCTGAAGCGGACTGAGCAGGAACGTGACCTGTTCCGGAGGACTGCAGCACCGGATTGTGGATAATTTTCCGTCCGATCCGTGCATGCAGTCTTTTTCTTTACATCTGTATGTTTTACGGCCACACATGCATATGTGGATTTCTTTGTAGAAAAGTCGTGGACAGAATCCCTTATAAGGGGCTGTCCGTTGTGTTATACTTTTCTGCGTCAGGCAGTCTGCGTTTTTGGGGTGTCAGTTTTTGCCTGTCATGGCTTAGGGGGCCGGAGGGAGTATATACAGAAAGGGGAATCTATGAGTGGGAAGGGCGGTGTTTTCATGCGGGTTCATTTGCCGGGCAACGGCGGCATGACCATGGTTGAGAACACATTTATCGATCGGTTCATGCCCGCTGCAAGCGGGGATTTCGTAAAAATATATCTGTATCTGCTGCGCTGTGTCCAGGAAGGACAGACAGACGTAACGATCTCCCAGGTCGCGGATGCTCTGAATTATACGGAAGCGGATGTAAAGCGCGCCATGGGATACTGGAAGAAGAACAGGCTGCTTGATTTTGACGGAGAGGACGGCAGGGACGCCGCTCCGGTCAGCGTGCAGAAAGATGCCGCAGACAGACCGGAAGCGGAGAGATCTGTCTCTGCAGCTGCAGGCGGCAAGATCAAGGAGTTCCGTCCGCAGCAGAATGCGGCTGCCCCGTCCAGGGAAGAGATCCGTTCTCTGATCTTCGTGGCCGAAAACTATCTCGGACGTCTTCTGACCCCGACCGAGCAGCGCACGCTGCTCTATTTCGTGAACGATCTCGGTATGGATACCGATCTGATCGATTACCTGCTGGATTATTGTGTGTCCAAGAATCACACCAGTTTTCATTACATCCAGAAGGTCGCTCAGAACTGGACCGAGAAAGGGATCCGCACTGTTGAGGAGGCAAGGCGTGAGGGGGACCCGTTCCGCAGGGAATACTTTGAGATATTCCGCTCGCTGGGGATCCAGAACCGCACCCCGACTCCCGCAGAGACCGAATACATGGATCGCTGGCTGAATGAATACTCATTCGGAACGGATCTGATCTGTGAGGCCTGCGAGCGCACGATCCTGCAGATCGGCAAGGCA
>CADCOU010000062.1 GCA_902803155.1 uncultured Lachnospiraceae bacterium
AAGACCTCGGTCTTGGCGCGGAACACTCCGTCCCTGTCCCTGAGGAATTCCAGATGGCAGGTTCCGATGTTCGTGATGACCATGATGTCAGGCCGCGCGATCATTGCAAGCCGGGTCATATCCCCGAAGTGGCTTACTCCCATCTCCAGGACAGCGATCTGATGTTCCTCCCGCAGCCGGAATACCGTCAGCGGCAGTCCCAGGTCATTGTTGAAGTTTCCCTCTGTTTTCAGTGTATTGAATTTCACGGAAAGGACAGCCGCGATCATTTCCTTGGTAGAGGTCTTTCCAACGGAACCGGTGATACCGACCACCGGTATCTTCATGACCTTCAGGTACTCCGCGGCGATCTTCTGCAGGGCACTCTGCGTATCCTCCACTTCGATCCACGCGCACATGCGGCCTGCGGATTTCCCGGTTCCGGGCACGTCCGTATCCGTCCCGCGTTCCTCCTTCGATGGCCCGCCGAACAGATCCTTCCGGTCCAGCCCTCTCTCTGACAGGACACACAATGCACCCTGCCTGAAGACTGCAGATATATAGTCATGTCCGTCCGCTCTCGCTCCGACGATTGCCCCGAACAGGGATCCCTCGCCCGCCCTGCGGCTGTCGGTCGTGATGGATGTCACTTCCCTCTGAGAGATCTCCGCAAACGCGTCCCTGGTCGCATGCTGTGCCTTTCTCAGGCCGTCAGCGTCCACTGTCCCGAATATCCCGTCTGCGGACAGCATCGACAGGTGCAGAGTCCCTTCTGTTACTTCCGCGATCCGGTGAACCGTCAATCCTTTCATGCATCCAACCTTTCTATGCTCTGTTTCAACGATGATCTTTCAGCGACACCTCAATCAGTTTTTCGCACAGAGCCGGGAAATCGATACCGATCGCCGCCGCTTCCTGCGGAAGCAGGCTGGTGGGCGTCATGCCTGGCAGCGTATTCGCCTCCAGCAGGTAGACGTTCTGATCTTTGTCCACCATCAGGTCGATCCGTCCGTAGCTGGACAGATGCAGCGCATGATATGCTTTGACGCAATTCTCCTGAATCTTCTTTGTCAGATCCTCAGGAATGTCCGCAGGACAGGTTTCGATCGTAGATCCCGCCTTGTATTTATTCGTGTAGTCATAGAATCCCACCAGCGGAGCGATCTCGATGACCGGATATGCCTCGCCGTCCACGACGCCGCAGGAAAACTCCCGTCCCTCGATGTACTGTTCCACGATCAGGACATCCTCATAGGAGAATCCGTCATCCAGCGCTTTGGAGTATTCCTCTTCTGTCCGTGCGATGCTGACACCTACGCTCGAACCTCCGCAGGCCGGCTTCACAACACACGGAAGACCGACGCCGTTTTCAGATGACTTCTTCAGCTCATCGCCCTTATGCAGTACGGTTCCGGCCGGGGTCGGCACATTGTTTTCGCGGAACAGCTGCTTGGTCAGATCCTTGTCCATCGCAAGGGCGCTGCCCAGATAGCTGCTCCCTGTGTACGGGATGCCCAGCAGCTCAAACGTGGCCTGCAGCTTGCCGTCTTCACCGTTGGAGCCATGGAGCGCCATGAATACCGCGTCCGCGGCGTTGCACAGTTTCAGCACGTTCGGGCCGAAGAACCAGTCTCTCTCCTTCTTTATTTCATCCAGTTTATCATCGAAGGATCTCGCATAGGCTGCAGCTGCCTCCGTGTCATACTCCTCCGGGAACGAATCCGGCCCGGCGTTTTCGATACGCTCATCGCCGCAGAATACATCCAGCAGGATTGCCCTGTGGCCTTTCTTCCTGAGCGCAAGGCAAACCTGCGTTCCGGAAACCAGGGAGATCTCTCTCTCTGTACTGATACCTCCGCAAAGAACTACTATTTTCATGATCTGCTCCCCTCCTTTTTATTTGATACCCTACCACCATCTGGGTTTCTGTGCAAATTTCATCTTTCTGTGTGCCGACAGGACCGTGGCTGACTTCGGCGCGAGGGTGAGCTGTACGCTGCCTCTCTCTACCGGTACGGACTCCCTGTCTTTTGTCCACGATACGCTGTCTGTGACAAAGATCCTGGTCATTTCACCGTCCATCGGCACCCCTGCGATCCAGACCGGTACAGAGACCTCCATCTCCTTGTCTGAGTTGTTGAACGCACAGATTATCTGCTGCGTCTTGTCAAATCTGGCGTAAGAGATAAAGTCCTTTGCGCCTTTCAGGAATCGTACGGACCCTGTTTTCAGTACCTCGTTTTCCTTATGCAGCGCAATCGCGTCCCGATGGAAGCTGAGCATCTGCTGATCCTCACACCCCCACGGATAGGTCCTGCGGCTGTCCGGATCCGTAAACCCGGTTACTCCCGCCTCATCTCCGTAGTACAGAGTCGGCGCGCCGGGCCAGGTCATCTGAAAGATGACAGCCTCGCGCATCACAGCGCTGTCAGTCCCCTCCGACGCCGCGTCATAATCATAATCTGAGATACGTCCTGTCTTATGATT
Organism: uncultured Lachnospiraceae bacterium; assembly: GCA_902803155.1. GTDB lineage: Bacteria > Bacillota > Clostridia > Lachnospirales > Lachnospiraceae > Porcincola. The sequence goes on from CADCOU010000062.1 coordinate 2,467, forward strand.
CGTCCGTGTCAGGAACCTGGAGTGGTCATGATTCGACAGCTGATTCATTGAGCACAGAAGTGACGGCTGCAGAAAAGCGCACATATTTCTCTGCATGGAACCGCGGAAGCTCTCCGCGTCGCCCAGAAGATACGGATTGAATTCATCCGAATGCTTCTCCATCCCAGTGAAGAACCACGTCATCGGTTCCATGAACGCGTCATAGTTCATGACCGTATCCCACTGATCTCCTCCAAGCCAGCCGGAGGCGTCTCCGTAATGCTCCGCAATAATCACCGCATCGGGATTCGCTGCCTTGACCTCATGACGGAACGCCTTCCAGAACCTGTGATTGAATTCTTCGCTGTGTCCCAGATCTGCCGCCACATCCAGTCTCCATCCGTCTGCGTTGTACGGTGGGGAGACCCATTTGCGGGCGATGGAGAGAATATAGGAGCAGAGCTTCTGTGAACCTTCGTAGTTCAGTTTCGGAAGCGTGTCGTGCCCCCACCATCCGGCATAGGAATCGTTGTCCGGCCAGTCGGCATCTCCTGTCCTTTCAAACTGAAAATAGTCCCGGTACGGAGATGCGGCAGACTCATAGGCTCCGTCATGATATCCTTCCTGTCCGTTGTAGATCTTCTCGCGGTCCAGCCATTTGTTGAATGACCCGCAGTGGTTGAATACGCCGTCCAGGATCACGCGGATCCCTCTTGCGTGTGCTTCTTCGACCAGCGTACAGAACAGTTCGTCGGATGCCTCCAGGTTCTCCCGCCTCGTTACTCTGCTGATATAACGCTTCGCGTGAGCATTGTCATTGTCCCCTTCATCCAGAACGTCCCCTTCGTCACTGACCAGTTTCCCGAAGTGCGGATCGATATGGTCATAATCCTGGCTGTCGTACTTATGATTGGACGGCGACACGAACAGCGGGTTGAAATAGATCGCCTCAATTCCCAGTTCCTGCAGATAGTCCAGTTTGCTGCGCACGCCTTCCAGGTCCCCGCCGTAGAAATTGCCCACGTCCATCGGCTCCGGTCTCTGATGCCAGTCTTTTACGCTGTGTACATGCCTGCTGATGTAGGAATATTCATCATCGAGTACGTCGTTGGACGGGTCCGCGTTGCAGAACCGGTCCGTATAGATCTGGTACATGACGGCGCCTTTCGCCCAGGCCGGCGTGGAGAATCCGGGACAGAGCCGGAACGGGATCAGATCCTCTCCGCTGCTCACGATTCCCATCTTGCCAAGTCCAACCCGCGCGTTGCCGCTGATGATCTGGAAGAAATAGTTCAGGATATCCCTTCCCATCTCCACCTTTGTGATATAGAAATCAAAAACTCCCTGGCTCTTTTCATAGGTCATTCTCTGGCGCAGATGGTCGCTGACAAGCCAGACTTCATCTACGTTATCTTTCGCCGTCCGCACGCGGAGTGTCACGGTATCACCCGGCTTTGGTTCTGCCGGGGAAACATAGCCTGCGCTCTCATCGGCAAACAGTGCGTCTCTGTTCAGTACGGGAGCCATCTCCATCACGTACCGCGAGGTCTGCTTTGCCCGGCTGACTGTATTCTGGTTTAACTGTCTGTGCATATTCCGATCCTTTCACGGAGAAAAGGAACAACGCGTAAGCGCTGTCCCTTTTCATTGGAGAAGGTATTCTCTTATGGGGTGTAGCAAAACTTTCATGATTTAAGTTTTACACAATAATACTATAGCATATACTGCAAAATAAGTATGCTCAAACTTGTCTAAATAAATTTTTCAAATTTGTGCATTTTATCCAAACTCGAATAAACAACTGACAGCGCTGCAGTTTTTACCCCGTCTGGTTTCTGATATTGTGAAAACACTCTTTCCGGCTCAGGTTTCAAAAAGAGCTTCAAATTCTTCTCTGGTCAGTTTCTCTTTCTCGACCAGCAGCTGAGACGACTTATCCAGCACATCCCTGTGGGACAGGATCAGGTCGCGTGCCTGTGCATAGGCTTCATCGATGATCTTCTTTACTTCTTCGTCGATGATGGAGGCAACCCGTTCGCCGTACTGGCGGGTATGCGCGAGATCTTTTCCTATGAAGATCTCATCCTCTCCCTGCTCATAGTTGATCAGGCCCAGTCTCTCAGAGAATCCGTACTTCGTCACCATCGCCCTGGCCATATCGCTGGCCTGCTTGATATCCTGAGACGCGCCGGTGGTTACGTCGCCGAAGACCAGTTCCTCCGCGACACGTCCGCCGAGCATGACTACGATCTCCTGTGTCATCCGGCTCTTTGTCTGGAACATGTAGTCATTCTCCGGAAGCGGCATGGTATAGCCCGCCGCCCCGTGGCCGGTCGGAATGATCGAGATCGTGTGGACCGGTCCGACATCCGGAAGCAAATGGAACAGGATCGCGTGGCCTGACTCGTGACAGGCAGTGATCCGCTTCTCTTTCTCTGAGATCACACGGCTGTGTTTCTCCGCACCGATACCGATCCGGATAAACGCCTGCTCGATATCGCTCTGCTTCAGGAAAGCCCTCTGCTCCTTTGCCGCCAGGATCGCGGCTTCATTCATCAGATTCTCCAGGTCAGCTCCGGTAAAGCCTGCCGTTGTCCGGGCAACCGATGTCAGGTTGACATCGTCCGCAAGCGGTTTGTTCTTCGAATGTACCTTCAGGATCTCTTCGCGTCCTTTCACATCAGGACGTCCGACTGTCACCTGACGGTCAAACCTTCCGGCCCTCAGGATCGCGGGATCCAGGATATCCACGCGGTTGGTGGCCGCCATGACGATGATCCCCTCATTTTCCGAGAATCCGTCCATCTCGACAAGCAGCTGATTCAGTGTCTGCTCACGCTCGTCGTGGCCTCCGCCCATGCCGGTACCCCTGCGGCGTCCGACTGCGTCGATCTCATCGATGAATACGATGCAGGGCTGATTCTTCTTAGCTTCCTCAAACAGATCGCGGACGCGGCTGGCGCCGACGCCGACGAACATCTCCACGAAGTCCGATCCGGAGATCGAGAAAAACGGTACGCCCGCCTCTCCTGCGACTGCGCGCGCGATCAGCGTCTTGCCGGTTCCGGGAGGTCCGACCAGGATCACGCCCTTCGGGATCCTCGCACCGACCTTCAGGAACTTGTCCGGCTCAGACAGAAATTCCACGATCTCGCGGAGTTCCTCCTTTTCTTCCTCCAGACCTGCCACATCCGCAAAAGTGACCTTCTTCGCGTCCGGCGTGAACATTCTTGCACGGCTCTTGCCGAAGTTCATCATGGCGGAACCGCCGCCTCCCTGCTGACGGCTCATGACCATGAACAGAAAGATGACCATGGCCCCTGTCAGCAGCACTGGAAGGAAGACTGTGAACAGCGTACTGCGCCTGGACACGTCCTCTATGCTGATCGTCACGTCATATTGACTCAGTTTCTCTACCGCACGGCTTGTATCGGTGACATTGACGGTCAGGACTTCATTTTCGGAAGTGGTCACCTGCAGACTGCCGGTCGGAACCTCTTCGTTCTGGATCACTTCGACCCTGGAGACCTGACCCTTCTCAAGCATTGCTGTCAGCTCTCTCTCTGTAATGTCGCTGCGGCCGTTGAAACTGTCACGGAGCGCAAAGATCAGAAAGATGCACAGCAGTCCGAGAACGATATAAAAACCCGTGCTTCTGGTTGTCTTATTCAAAATGCAATTACTCCTCTGTGAGAGACAGAACTCCTATAAAGGGAAGATTACGGTATCTCTGATCATAATCGAGTCCGTATCCGATCACAAATTCATCCGGAATACTGAACCCCTGATAGTCAACCTCAACATCGACTTCCCTTCGCTCGGGCTTGTCCAGCAGCGTGCACAGACGGATCGATGCTGGATTGCGGCTGGAAAGATTCTTCAGCAGATAACTCAGCGTATGGCCGGAATCGATGATATCCTCAACGACCAGCACTTCCTTCCCCTCGATCGGCTCATCCAGATCCTTGATGAGTTTGACGACTCCGGAAGATCTGGTGCCTGCCCCGTAGCTGGAAACAGACATGAAGTCCATCGTCACGGGAACTGTAATATGTTTGGCGAGTTCACAAATAAAGAAGATGCTGCCTTTCAGGATCCCGATCAGGTGGACCTGCCTGCCTTCATAGTCCTTACTGATCTGTTCCCCGAGCTGTGCGATCCTCTCGTCAATCTTGTCTTCCGGAATCAGTATTCTCGTTGTCTCTTTCATAAGTCTCTCCTGTCAGCCGTTGTGCGGCTCTGTATGATGTATGCGTCAGGTCTCAGGCGGTGAATCCGGAACGGATTCCGCGGTGATCTCCACACACCGGGAGCCCGCACTGACTTTAGCGTCCTCACTGATGCGGAGACCGATTACCCAGAGTATGTGGGCTCCCTGCGCTATAAGGGGGACACTGTCCCGTCTGTCACGGGGAACCTTCTCATCGATCAGGTATCTGCCGAGTTTCTTCCGGCTGCCTGAGGAGTCCAGCGCAAGCCAGTCGCCTTCCCGCCTGGTCCGCAGCGTGATATACGGAGTCATTGTATCATACGCCAGTACCTTAGTGAACTTCTTTTTGGGAACATCTCCGCCTTCCCAGGTACCAAAACGAACCCTGACGGTCATCCCGGAAGCAAATGCATACTCCCCGTCCCTGTCGATCCGGATCTCTGTATGCTCTGCTTCCCCTGCCCCCTTTTTCCCTGTATCGTTTTTTCCTTTATGCCGGAGTGTCTCCAATACGATAGCTCCCTCCTCGCGGACTGCGAGATTTCCGCCCGGGAGCGTGATCCTCTTTCCGTTATCCAATCCGGAAAGCCTCATCAGAGCATCCACATGCTCCCGCGTGATATCCCTGAGACCGCCCTGTGCCTCTCCGGCCGCCCGGTGAAATACTCTTGAACGGATCGGATCCGGCAAAGCTCCGAGAGTCGCCAGATCGATCCGGAGTACTCCGCAGGAAGAGAGAAGCACTGCATCACGGTAAGCCTGATCCGTCACTTCATTCAGATAACGTTCGATCTGAGCCAGATCACCGGCCGTCTGCGCAATATGGCGCTGCGCAGCGGCGTTCAGTCTCTCCAGTTCGGGTATGACCTGCAGCCGGATTGCGTTTCTGGTGATGGAGGGATCCTGATTGGTCTGATCCGTCCGCCAGGTCTGTCCCCTGCTTCGCAGCCATGTTTCGATCTCTTCCCTTCCGCATTCCAGGAGCGGCCGAACGAGCCGGCACGGAAAAGGTTCTCCCTGTACACGGTATACCTCCCGGACAGGCAGGATCCCGCACAACCCGGCCAGGCTGCTTCCGCGGGTCAGATTCCAGAGAACTGTCTCCGCCTGGTCCCCCAGATTGTGCGCGGTCGCGATCACCGGTATCCCCTCTTTTTCCGCCGTCTCCAGCAGAATCCCGTAGCGTGCGTCCCTGGCCGTTTCTTCCAGAGATCTGCCCCCGGCAGCCGAGATCGCCGGAGCATCAATGTGCCGTACGGTCAGGCGGATCCCTTCTCTCCGGCACAGCTTTTCGACAAACGCGCAGTCATCCAGGCTCTCCTGTCCGCGGATCCCGTGCTCCACATGGACCGCGCTCACCGGATATCCCAGTTCCTTCAGCGCCAGCATGAGGCAGACCGAATCCGCGCCGCCGGACACTGCCGTAAGGACAGGTTCCGATGCACGCAGCATCCTGTATCCTGAGATGGTTTCCGATATGCGTTTCAGAAGATCGCTCATATATCTGTCTCCACATCGTGATCTACAAATCTGCCACGTGCCCTCACGGACTTCGTCCGTTCGGTGGCACGTAGCTCGTAGTTTTCGCGGAAAAGGCGCCCCGTGGAAGTTTCCACAGAGCGCCTGGTAATTCCCTGTATGGTTTACGTCAGGATGCCGGCTGGAAGATCAGCTCATC
>CADCOU010000063.1 GCA_902803155.1 uncultured Lachnospiraceae bacterium
ACACACAAATGGAACCGTCCGGTTCACCAGCGCCACCAATTCCTATGCAGCTGTATCACAGTCTATGGCGGAGGCCTTTGATAAAATGCAAAAGTCAAGCAGTTTTTTCCAATGACGGTAAGCACTTTTTTTCGACAACGGTAAGCAGTTTTTTCCAGTGACGGTAAGGAGATTTTTACATTCTCCGGTAAGGAGTTTTTTTAGTGTACGGTAAGGAGTTTTTTCGGTAGGGTAACTCCTTTTCCGATAGATGAACCTTTAAAACTTCATAGTTATGAGAACAGCTCCGGATGCTTTAGACGGTAGGATTGTCCCTGCAGGGAGAAGCATCTGGCATGGTGCAGGATACGGTCCAGCATGGCAGTCGTCAGAACCGGGTCCCCCATCATCTCTGCCCAGTCAGTGATCTCCTTGTTCGTTGTAAAAATAATCGAGGTTGTTTCATAAGTATCGCTGATGAAAGTGAAGAACCGATTGGCCTGAGCCCGAGAGATCGGGGTATACCCGATCTCGTCGATGATGACCAGCTGGGCTTTCCGGATGTTCCGCAGCCGGAACCCGGCAGCACGTTCGATGTCAGCATTATCAAGGATCTTCACGAAGTTTGTCATCCGTTCAAAGCAGACGGTATAACCGGCATTGACGGCTTCCAGGCCAAGCCCGACGGCGAGCATAGTCTTCCCAAGCCCCGGAGGGCCTGCAAGGACAAGGTTACCGCAGGTGTCTAACCAACTGAGCTCCCGGAGAACCTGGATCTGACTCTCGGTGATCCCGGCATCCAATTCCGTTGGATCAAAGTCATCCAACATCTTCGGGTGCGGCGGGAAATGCGCCGCCGACAGGTTCCGTTTCCGGCGGCGCTCATTCCGGCCCTTGACCTCCGTCTCCAGCAGCGCCAGAAGGAACTCACGGTAAGAAAGTTCGTTCACTTCCGCCTTTTCCAGAAGGTCTGCGAGACCTCTTGCGGAATGCTTCAGCGTGAAGGTCTCCAGGAGAGCCGTCAGTCGCTGGACAGGTATACGGTCGATATCCATGGAGCGTGCGATCTGTTTATTCATATCGGCCTCCTAACGTGCCATCCTGGCCCTGAAGGCTTCGGCGTAGAATGACAGATCCTGCTTCTGGACATCCGTTGCCTGATAGGTGTTATCAGAAAGCTGTCCGCTTTTTACGAGCTGGTAGACGGTCCGGAACTGCTTGAAGGTATAGCGATATTTCTCACAGGCATACTTCATTGCGGCAGCAACCGTCGCCCGGTCGGCCTTTTCCTTGTCAAGGAACTCCTCGATTGCAGCAAGCTGCTCTTTCAGGTAGCGTGGGTTCTCCTTTTTCACGCCGTTGATGAAATGCTGGAAGTCATAGCAGTTCCATTTGTCGCGCAGGCGTTCCGCTGTGGAGATCCAGTCTGTGGCCGGCTCTTTCTTGTGCTCAGGCAAGCGGATCACGCGTCCATGGCATTCGCTTAAGGCATGGCGGCAAAGGAGCGAATACGTGTCGTCATAGATATATAGGTAACTGCCGACCGCTTTGTAATAGATCTTGCTGAACGCGCAGGAACGGGGAACAGAATACCTGTTGGTCTTGTACTGGACGTACGGGATCCCGTTAAGCTCGACAGGAAGAAAGCTTGACGGTGAATTCTCGTACAGGGACGGTACCGGCGGCATCAGGGTCTTCTGCTCATGCTCTGAGAAGATGGCTTCCGGTACACAGTAAGTCGTCTGATGGATACGGCGGTTCTTCCGGTCACACCAGCCGGGCAGAGAGCGCAGGACATCATCCAGAGAACGCAGATCCCGGGCAGAGAAGAAGTTCTTCTTCACGAACCCGACCGTGTTCTCGATGGGCCCTTTGCTTTCCGGATCCGCCTTATGGCATACCCACAGCTTCAGTTCCTGTTCAGTGCAGAAGTCTTCGAACACCCGGGTCTTAACGATCTCGCCGTATGTTTCATCTGCTATGAAAACGGCATCCTGGTCGATGACCAGGACTTTTGGACGGCCGCCAAGCCGGCAGAAAGAACGATAAAGCGCCAGACATGCCTCTTCGGAGTTGAACTTGTGATCCTGTGCGTAGACAAGCAGGAGCCGGCTGAAACGAAGGAGCAGGCAGATGAAATGAATGACGATGCCATTCGAGATCTTCTGCTGGCCAAAGTCGATCAGCATCTGTTCTCCGGGCGGTGTATCCGGGACATAATCATAGATGCGGGTGTTCTTTGGCGTGGAAGCAACCGTTTCGCTGTCACGCAGATATCTCACGTAGTTCCGGAGAGTCTGCTGGTTGCCGGGCAGTTCCTCAAAGAGTCCGGAGTCGATGTACTTTTCCTCCAGGACATCGTAGATAGAACTGACACAAAGCTTTTTATTGTTCTCGTTATTGCGCAGCACTTCGATGATGGTAGAGCGGAAAGGCTCCACATCAAAGGCCTTGGCTTTGGCAAGGTGCACTCCCGGATCATCCGGGATGATATCCATCCGGTAGTACTTGCGGATGGTTGGCTTCGAGGGGACTTTTTCCCCGGCTTTCCTGAGCTGTTCGGCGATCTCATTCTCAGCGAAGCCACGGAGCTTGAGATCCTGGATCATCTGCATCATGTTTTTTGTCAGCATCTTTGGTCCTCCTTCC
>CADCOU010000064.1 GCA_902803155.1 uncultured Lachnospiraceae bacterium
ATTACTGTGATTCCTGCGGCGAACTGGTCGTGAAGGCAGGCGGAGCGCCGGCTGTGTGCCCGAAATGCGGAGGGACACATTTCTCCCAGGATGAGGATTCTCTGGATACTTGGTTCTCATCTGCGCTGTGGCCGTTCTCTACGCTGGGATGGCCGGAAAAGACTCCGGAGATGGAGTATTTCTATCCGACGGATGTACTGGTGACCGGGTATGACATCATCTTCTTCTGGGTCATCCGCATGGTGTTCTCGGCGCTCGAACAGACCGGAAAGAGCCCGTTCAAGTATGTGCTGCTCCACGGGCTGGTCCGGGATGACAAGGGACGCAAGATGTCCAAGTCGCTCGGGAACGGGATCGATCCGCTGGAGATCATTGAAAAATACGGAGCTGACGCGCTGCGCCTTACGCTGGTGACCGGCAATGCCCCCGGCAATGACATGCGCTTCTATTATGAGCGTGTGGAAAACTCCAGGAACTTTGCCAACAAGATCTGGAATGCCACCAGATTCATATTGATGAACCTCGATAAGAGTGAAGTACCGGAAACGATCAGCCCGGATGAACTGACCGGTGCAGACCGCTGGATCCTTTCAAGAGTCAACACGCTTGCAAAGGAAGTCACCGAGAACATGGACAAGTTCGAACTGGGAATCGCTGTCCAGAAGGTCTATGACTTCCTGTGGGATGAGTTCTGTGACTGGTACATCGAGATGGTCAAGCCGAGGCTGTATTCCGATGAGGATCCGACCAAGGCGGCTGCCCTGTGGACTCTGAAACAGACGCTGATTCAGGGACTCAAGCTCCTGCATCCGTTCATGCCGTTTATCACAGAGGCGCTCTATCAGTCCGTGAACGGGACAGACGATTCCATCATGGTCTCTGCATGGCCCGTGTACCGGGATGAGTGGAACTTCTCTTCGGAGGAGACTGAGATCGAAACCATCAAGGACGCAGTCCGTGCGATCCGTACGGTCCGGACTTCCATGAACGTGGCTCCGTCCAAAAAAGCGAGGGTCTACGTGGTTTCTGAAGATCCGGAGGTCCGCGGGATCTTTGAGAAAGGAAGACTGTTCTTCGCATCCCTCGGTTCTGCATCCGAAGTGACCGTCCAGAAAGACAAGACCGGCATCGCGGATGATGCGGTATCCACGCTGATCCACAATGCATCGATCTTTATCCCGATGGAGGAACTGGTCGACATCGGTAAAGAGATCGAGCGGCTTGAAAAAGAATTCAGGAAACTGGAAGGAGAGCTGAAACGCTCCAACGGCATGCTGAAGAACGAGAAATTCCTCTCCAAGGCCCCGGCTCAGAAGATAGAGGAAGAGAAAGCGAAGCTTGAAAAGTATCAGAAGCTGATGGATCAGGTAACGGAACGCCTTGCCCAGCTGAAAAAATAACCGATAATTATGAATCTGTTACCCCGGCGGGACCTTAGAACCCCGCCGGGGTGATTTTTCGTCAGGGCAATCATTTGCTGCCTTCAAGACCAGGCAAACTGCATTGGATTTTCAGTTAAGAAAAACTTTAGAAATATGCACTAAACATCCGCACGACATGACGCGGGAGGAATGTTACAATGAAGCCAGTTCAAATTTCAACTGCAGGGTACCGCCTGAGAAAAGCAGACGGCAGAGATGGATGACTGCAGCCTGACCGGATAAAAAGGGGGAAAGTGGATATGAAAAAAACGCGCAGACCTTTCGGTGCGGCGATGATACCGGTGTGTGCCGTGTTTATGATCACGGCAGTCCTGCTGGTTATGAAACCGTCCAGGGCACAGGCGGATAATGTCTATGGTTATCTGCTTCCGACAAGCAGCTATACTTACATCGATGCCTCCGCAGTCGCCTCCTGGCCTGCACAGGTCGTCAACTATGCGAAGAACGAGATCTATGCGAGGAACGGGCGGAGATTTGTCTCGACGGAACTGCAGAACTGGTTCAACATGCAGTACTGGTATACTCCGATCTATTCACCGGAACAGTTCTCTGATTCTTTTCTGAATCCGTATGAAACGGCGAACGTCAGGATGCTGACCGACCGGGAAGCTGCACTCGGCATGTACGCGCTGGATACGCCGGGGTACAGCTATGACATCATTTACCAGTATCTGGGAACTTCATCGGGAATAAGTCCGTACTATGTAAATCCGGATACCTATATCTTCTATGACAGCAATACAAGATATCTTACAGACGCTGATACAGCAGTACTTTCCGCGCAGGAAGCCTGCTACGCGAAAAACGAGATCTATGCCAGACACGGATATATCTTCGTGTCGACGGAACTTTCCGATTATTTCAATGCGAAGAACTGGTACTGGGGAACCGTGGATGCCTCCGGTTTTTCCGCTTCTGTGTTCAACGCTTATGAAACAGCGAATATTGAGCTTCTCAAGAACAGGGAGTTCGCGCTTGCTCCGGGCGGCTACGCTCTGGATCAGCGGGGCTACTCTTACCAGAACATCGGATCCTATTCTACAGGATATGTCACACAGGCAACTTCGGGAGATTATATCTTCTATGACAGTGCGGTGCGTTATCTGACAGATGCAGAGGTCTCCAACCTGTCCCTGCAGCAGATGTGCTATGCGAGAAATGAGATCTACGCAAGGCGGGGCTACATCTTCCAGTCGCAGGAACTGAGAGATTACTTCGGCAGCAAGACCTGGTATTATCCGACTGTACCCGCTCAGTCGTTCTCTGATCAGGTGTTCAATAATGTGGAGATGACGAATATAGGACTGCTCAAGAAGTACGAGTATTCGATCAATCCGAACGGTTATCAGCTGTACTGAGGTAAAAATATGGCGCTGCGATTTATATTCGGCTCTTCCGGAAGCGGGAAGAGCCGTCTGTTATTTGATACCGTACTGAAACGTGCGCAGGATCATCCTGACGGACGTTTTATTGTGTTAGTGCCGGAACAGTTTACTCTTCAGACACAGCGTGACCTGGTACAGCTGTCAGAACGCGGCGGTATTCTGAATATCGATGTGCTCAGTTTTACACGGCTTGCCTGGCGGGTGTTTGAGCAGACAGGCGTCGAAAAGAAATCTGTCCTCAGTGAGACCGGGAAGAGCCTGCTGCTGCGGCTGATCGCGTCCAGGGAAGCGGAAAATCTTCCTTTTCTGTCTTCGATGGCAGACCGGCCAGGGATGATCAGCGAGATGAAGTCTATCCTGTCCGAGCTTGACCAGTACGGAATCACTCCGGACACCCTGCTGGAGTCTGAGAAAAGACTTGAGGCAGAGGGCGGAAGGCCGGGGCTGGCGCGGAAGCTCGGCGAGATTCGCCGTCTCCAGGAGGTTTTTGAGAGATACCAGGCAGATCATTTTATCACGGGAGAGAAACTGCCGAGGATTCTCTGCCGGAAAGCTCCTCTTGATCCCACGCTGAGAGGGGCAGAGCTGTTTCTGGACGGATATACCGGGTTTACTCCGGCGCAGCTGGATGTCATTGCCGTGCTGCTCCCGATTGCAGCAGATATCACGGTTACCGTTACGATCGACCCGTCAGAGAGAGAACTGTGCTCATCAGATCCGCTTAAGGCGCTTGTGTCCTGCAGTCCGCGGGAACATGAGCTGTTTGCGCTGTCCAAAAGAACGGCTGCGTCACTGATCAAAGCAGCGCACAGCTGCGGCGTGAGCACGGCGGTGCCTGTCATTCTTGACGGTTCTGAGGGACGGATGAAGAGCGGGAGTGAACTGGCATGGCTGGAGAAGCACCTTTTCCGTACGGGAAGAGAAGGCCGGATGCCGTTCGCCGGCTCAGGGCAGCAGGTTCAGCTGCGGTGCTGCGCTGACCCGTATGATGAAGTGGTCTGTGCGGCAGTTACGGTGAGAGAACTGGTACTCAGGGGGATGCGTTACCGCGATATCGCCGTGGTCTGCGGGAGCCTGAAGGATTACGCGGAATACGTGAAGCGCGTGTTTTCCCTGTATGAGATCCCGTTTTTTATTGACCGCTCCTCGCCTGTCATACTGAATCCAGCCTTTGAATTCGCTGAGAGTGCGATCGATGTCCTGGAGAAGAATTACTCGTATGAGAGCATCATGCGGCTCATCAGGACCGGACTGATACTGGATACTGAGAATGGTGAAGCGGATCTTCTGGAGAATTATCTGCTCGCAGCCGGGATCCGGGGAAGGAGAGCATGGTCTGAACCTTTCTCCAGAAGCACGAAATCAGGGGATGAGTCCCTGCTTGCGGCAGCGGAATG
>CADCOU010000065.1 GCA_902803155.1 uncultured Lachnospiraceae bacterium
ATGGCGGCAGGATTCCTGATGACCTGGCTGGATCAGGGGAATTGGCCGGTGAACAATGAAAAGTACACCATGAGTTTGAGCAGACTGAAAAACGGGGAAATTGTTGTAACGATGGATCTGAAATTCAATTCCAGTTTTATTGGATCAACCACTAGAAACGTAGAGGAAGACGGTAAGAATATCCTGTACGAATCCGTTTATGTTCCACCGCTCCGGTATATTTACGACGGAGAAAACCATGGCAAATCCTGCTGGTCGGTTTGGAAGGATTCGGATCTGCCGGATGAAATCCGCCAGGGCCAACCCGGGAATTATGTGACTGTCTGGAAAAAGGGAGATCCCATTCCGGATGCTTCCGAAGAAATGGAAAAATATGTTGAGATGGAACGAAAAGTGAATTCTCTGTACGAAGACGAAGAAGTTTTCAGCAGCAGAGAATTGGATGAACTTGAGGCGGCTGTGCCGGAATGGCACTGATTGACGGGACCGATGGACAGACCGGCAGATAACCGGCATAAAAACGGAGCAGGTTCAGCGAAAAGCTGAACCTGCCCTGTAAAAGGAAAGATTCAATCTGACATAATCAGAAAGGGAACAGGGCACATGACTTTACAATTGAATAACGTCGTTGTTGAATATGGCAAATCATTTCGTGCCATAGACGGTATTTCCATTACGCTTGAACAGGGCCTGACCGGCCTGATCGGTCCTAACGGAGCAGGCAAAACAACGCTTATGAAAACCCTGGCGACACTGATTGCTCCGGCTTCGGGACAGATCCTCCTCAACGGCCGGGAGATCACCGGGAAGAACAGGGAAGTATTACGGGAACAGATCGGATATCTGCCCCAGGCTCCCGGGTTTCATAAGAACCTGACGGTTTTTGAAACACTGGATTATTACGGGATGCTGCAGGAACTGGAGAAAAGGGTACGGGCGAGGAGAATTGAAGAACTGCTCAGCATTACCCATCTGGAAGAGCACCGGAACAAGAAGGTCCGGCAGCTTTCCGGCGGCATGAAGCGCAGGCTGGGCCTGGCGCAGGCAATGATCCATGATCCGAAGATCCTGATCGTTGACGAACCGACAGTCGGCCTGGATCCTGAGGAGCGGATCCATATCAGGATGCTGCTCAGCACCATGGCATCTGACAGGATCGTGCTTCTGTCCACGCATGTGGTGGAAGACATAGCGAGCGCATGCAGCAAAGCCATCATCATGGAAAACGGACACACCGCGTTTGAAGGGATGACAACGGAGGTCGTCCGGCGGGCGGAGGGACATGTGTATATCCGGACAGCTTCTGATGAAGGGGAGGCCGCCCGGCTGCAAAGCGAAAAGACGGTGACCGGGATTATCTATGACATCGACGGGATTCATGTGAGGTATGTCAGCAGGGAACCGTCGGAAACTGACCGGCCGGTGAAGCCTTCCCTGGAGGATGCCTATGTCTATGCCCGGCAATGCTACCGGGAGGGATGTCTTTCATGAAGAAGTATACGGAACTGTTTGGATTTCAGCTGAAAAAAGAAATGCTGTCCGCCATGCTCTGGCTGACGACGTTAGTGTTCGCGATCCTGCTGATCGGCGGCCAGATGGTATACATCCGGCATTTCAGACTGCAAAATCAGGAGGATTATGACCAGATCAGGATCCGCAGGACGACGGACATATCCATTCCCCTCCGGGGAATGGACAGGGCGGACTATTATACGGAAAGGATCAGGGGAATCCTTGAGCTGAGTTCCAATCCTGAAACGGATGAGATCTGCGGGGAACTGCGTGCCCTTTTATCACAGGATGACGAGCCGGGGATAACGGACGTGATGAACGCAGTCAGCAGGCTTAAGGAAGAATATGAATCGTTGAGGCGGTACAGCGACTATACATTTTGGAATGAGTATACCTACAGCGGCCTGAAAGAGGCGGACTTTAGCACGATCCGGAAATATGCAGACAGTGAGGGTTTGCCCTTTGCGGATGCCTTTTCGGAACAGTATGCCCAGATGGCCGCGATGATCGCCTG
>CADCOU010000066.1 GCA_902803155.1 uncultured Lachnospiraceae bacterium
CATCGGCTACCTGGCCTCCCAGTTTCTCGGTGCGATCTGCGGAGCGGCGGTCCTGCGCGGACTGATCGGGACCGAACTCGGTCTCGGCTGCAATGGTCTGTATGACGGCAGTGTCATGAAATCCATTGTCGTAGAAGTGATCCTGACCTGTATCTTCGTACTTGCAGTGCTCGGTGCGACTTCCAAAGCAGAGAACAGCCATGTGGCCGGACTGGTCATTGGCGGATCCCTTACACTGGTTCACCTGATCGGTATCTACTTCACGGGAACAAGCGTGAATCCTGCCCGTTCGTTCGGTCCTGCACTGCTGCTCGGCGGTGAAGCTCTCCAGGTCGTCTGGGTCTTCATCGTGGCGCCGATGATCGGCGGTATCATTGCCGCTCTGATCTGGAAATGCCTCTGGAGCGGCGAGAATTCATGAAAACGGATTCCAGAACCTGCTGCCGTTTCTGATATTCAGAAAGACTGCTGTCGCAAGGAGCAGGGCACAGACTATGATCGACAGGATGTCCGCCGTCCGGAACGGGCGTCCCATGTACCAGGTTCGTTTTTTATTTTTCCCGAATCCCCGGAGCTGCATGGCATTGGAGATCGTCTCAATGCGGTCCATGCTGGACAGGATCAGGGGGATCAGGATTGCGGAGGCGCTCTTCAGACGTTTGAAGAGCGTCTCTTTTTTACTCATCTCGATTCCCCTCGCCTGCTGTGCCTGGGAGATCTCATGATATTCCCTCTGGATGTCCGGGATATAGCGGAGCGCCAGCGACACCGAATAGGCGACCGTGTATTTTACCCCGATACGGTTCAGCGATGCGGCAAATTCACTGGGGTTGGTCGTGCAGATGAACAGCAGCACAATGGGGATCGTGGACAGGTATTTCAGTACCAGGTTCAGGTGGTAGAAAAGCTGTTCCAGCGTCACCACATACCGTCCGCCAAGTGAGAACAGCTCATGGCACGTCCCGTACAGGCTCACGCCGTGCTGCGGGGAGAACAGGAAGATCAGCAGGTTGTTCAGGATCATAAAGACCATCGTGAAACCGATCATAAAAGAGACATCCTTCAGCCGGATCTTCGAGAAGGCAAACAGCAGAAAGCTGAACACCGGGAGAAACGCCAGGAACCTGGTGTCGTAGGTCATCATGGCGGCAAAACTCCACAGAAGAAGACAGGTCAGCTTGGTTGCGCCGGTCAGGTCATGAATCGGGGACGGCCTGTCAATGTAGCAGAATACGCTGTTCATTTCCGTACCACCTCCCGCTCATAATCTATAAAATACTGGGCGAAATCCCTCGCCTGTCCGATCCCGCACAGCTGTGCCAGGTCGTACAGGGAAGTCTCCTTCAGGTTTGCCCGTTTCACCAGATCCGGGTTTGTCAGGACGCCCGCCGAGGTGTCGTCCGCAATCACCTGACCCTCTGAAAATACGACGGACCGGTCCGCATACTCAAGCATCAGATGCATGTCATGTGTGATCATCACGATCGTGAATCCCCGGGAACTCAGTTCACGGAGAAATTCCATGATCTCCGTGTAATGCCGGTAATCCTGCCCGGCCGTCGGCTCATCCAGTATGATCATCTTCGGTCTGAGTACCAGGACGGATGCGATCGTGACACGTTTCTTCTGTCCGAAGCTCAGGGCGGATACCGGCCAGCTGCGGAATGGCCACAGTCCGCATACCTTAAGAGAATCCTCCACTCTGCTGCGGATCTCGTCCTCGGGTACTCCGCGTGTCCTCAGCCCCAGCGCCACCTCGTCAAAGATCATGGTCTGGGAGATCATCTGGTTCGGATTCTGCATGACATACCCGACATGATCAGCGCGTTCCTTGATGCTCAGTCCCATCCAGTCTTCCACATCGGCAAACTGTATCCTGCCCTCCTGCGGAGTCTCAAACCCGCACACCACTTTCGAGAAAGTCGATTTTCCGGCACCGTTTGTCCCGACGATCGCGAGCAGTTCCCCCTCACGGATCTGCACGGAGACATTCCTGAGTGCCTGCCTTCCGTTGCTGTAGGAAAATGAGATGTCCTGCGCACTGAGCAGATCTCTCCCGCCCTTTTTACCGGAAACGGGATCCTGCGACGCCATCCAGGAGCGGACCTTCTCTTTGTCCTGATCAGACAGTATGATATCCCGGATCCCGGAAGGTCTCTTTTCCGGTGTGATCTGCACGCCGGCATATTTCAGAGCAGTCAGATACAGCGGTTCCCGGATCCCGCTCCTTGCCAGCAGGTCTGAGGCAAGCAGTTCATCCGGCTTCATGTCTGCGAGGATCCTGCCGTCACCCATCAGGATGATCCGGTCTACACTGCGGTGCAGCACATCCTCCAGGCGGTGTTCAATGATCACGGCAGCCGCTCCAGACTGCCTGCAGATATCATCGATGAACTCTATAGCCTGCTTGCCGGTGGCCGGATCCAGATTGGCAAGCGGCTCATCAAAGAGAAGCAGTTCCACATCATTGACCATCAGACCGGCCAGCGCCGCCCTCTGTTTCTGTCCTCCGGACAGGTCGCCCGGAGCATGCTTCATATGAGTGCCGATGCCGACCAGCTCCGCGGCGCGGCGCACACGCTCATGCATCGGGTCTGTCGGAAGACAGTCATTTTCCAGGGCAAACGCGATGTCTTCCGCCACCGTCAGTCCGATGAACTGACCGTCGGAATCCTGCAGAACCGTTCCTACAGTCCTGGAGATCTCAAACAGGCTCAGATCCCTGGTTTCTCTGCCCTTCAGCTGAACGCTTCCTGTCATCTCACCACGGTAGGAAAACGGGATGAGTCCGTTGATGCAGCTTGCCAGTGTGGATTTCCCGCAGCCCGAAGGTCCTGCGATCAGGATCTTCTCTCCCCTGTGCACTTCCAGGTTGATGTCATACAGGGTCGGTTCCGCCTGGGCATTGTATTGGAAGCCAAAGTTTTTAAATGTCAACAGCACTTCACTCATACGGGAAGATCCTCTCTGCTCTGAAAAAGGCCGCCGCTGCTGCGGCGACCTTTCTATGGTGTCACTATTCTCACGCTTCTTTGGACAGGCTGCCCTTCTTCGGTCTGGATGCCGCGTATGCGTAGCACAGGATGGTTCCGATGATGGCAGTGGTTACGATATTGGCGATGCCGCCGACCAGGCCCTGCAGAAATACCTTATTTGCAGGTTCCGCATACATCAGGATGTCCAGGACAGGCGCGATCACACCCCATGCGATGATATGGCCGATCACCTGGAAGATATTAAAGGAGATGATGCCCTTCGTTCCAAACTCTCCGTCATCCAGTTTGAGCTTTCCGCACAGGAATCCGACCAGTCCGCCGAATACTGCCGACGCAATGACCCAGCTCCACCAGATCCCCCAGCCGTAGCTGAAGTCGATCAGGGCATGGCCGATCAGTCCGATCAGGATACCGGCTACGGGTCCGAACAGTGCCGCCATGAATGCAAGCAGTCCGTACTGCGTGGAAATGTTCGTATTCGGGACCGGGCTCGGGATCGCGACAAAACGTCCCAGTACGAAGAACAGAGCCGCACCGATACCAATAGCAACAATCGTAGTTACAGGTGACTTTTTCATTTTGCTTTCCTTCCCTCTCATTCGAAGTGATGTGAAATAAACCCCTGGCCGCCTTATTAACAGCAGTCATTTCAACATTTCACATTATATATGGTCCTGGCACGGATAGCAATACAGCAGAGGCAGTTGTCAGCCTCCCCGCTGATTCCTGTCCATCAGCGCGATCACAGACAGGAGCGCTCCCCAGTGATAGAACTTATCGCTGCTCAGGACGTCGCAACCCTCTCCTGTGATGGCGTTGTAATTCTCATGGATATGCCGGTGTTCTTCCCATTCTTTTCGGAAGATATGCTCTGATTTTTCTGCAAGATCCCAACATTCTTCTGCGCAGCCCTGTTTCCTCAGCGCAAGATAAGTCAGGAAATTCAGAGGCGCCCAGACCCGGCCTCTCCAGTATTCCTGATCTTTAAAAGCCGGGTCAGAACGGGCAGTGGAAGGAAGCATCCATTCCCCGTAAAACTCTTCCTCATTATAGTAATGTTCATCCAGCATCCTCCGGATCCTGTCACAGTCAAGGTGGTCAGAATAGAGTGCATAGAAATTCGTCGGAGAGATGCGGCGGGAGAATTCCCCGGTATCGGTCCTGCGGTTGCAGAAGAAACCGTATTCCTCATCCCACATGCCGTCCAGACCCTGCTGCGCAATGGCTTTTCTTCTCTGAAGTTCTGCGATGCAGTCTGTCTCATTCAGGATCCCGGCCAGCTCGATCAATGCATCACAGTCCATGATATAAAGACCTGTAAGCCCCACATCTTCCAGCTCCAGCATATTTGTCTCCGGATTAAATGGAATGTCATCATACATCGGAGAGTTGTCCATCCCAGACTCCAGCGCGGCGCCGTATCGCTCGTGAACCCCATCGGTCTCCCATACGTTCCCGTACAGAACCGGAATCGGATCGCTTCCCCAGCAGAATGCTCCTGATGGAGATCTGCGATGATTCCAGAACCAGGTGTTCCATTCCGGCCTCCGCTCTGTCTTTCATATTTTTATTTCTTCTTTTACTTCTTTATCTTTACTGCTTCCTTCCCCGGCCTTCAGGTTAAGAAGCAGTATCGCCGACAAGACCAGGATTATCCCGACTGCTGACAAAACGGTCAGTTTCTCATGATACAGGAACACGCCGACCAGAGTCGCGACGACCGGCTCTATCGATGCCAGAACAGAGGCCCTGCTGTTCTCCAGCCCTGTCAGGCTGTATGTGTAGACCATATACGGAATAAAGCAGCTCAGCACGCCGGTTGCCAGACACCAGCACAGGGCAGGGACCGATGATGTCATCGCCCCATACAGCTCCTGCGGATGCCAGAGGATAACAGCTCCTGCTGCCGCAAACAGGCAGGAATAGAAATTGATCGTATGGCTGCTGTAGCCTCTCTGAAGTGCATATCTGGAAAAGATCGTATAGAGAGAA
>CADCOU010000067.1 GCA_902803155.1 uncultured Lachnospiraceae bacterium
CAGATCCCAGTCATCGTAGTCCGGGGCTCTGCCGTCATGCGGCTTGCCGGAACGCAGCTTCTTTCCGATCTGCATCAGGAAGGTCGTGCCGTTTTCCTGTACGAATCGGTTTTCTCTCTCTTTGGGGTCAAGATCCGGATACAGATCCTCCAGTTCCTGCGCAGTGATGAACGTGACATCCGGAGTGTGCAGCGGCAGTTCGTAGAGATCCGGGAACTGTGCATGCAGATTCATCTCTGTAGCACAGACTGCGGAGACGATCGCCCGTACGGTTCTCTGCAGGAAGTCTATGTTGCGGTCTTCCAGCCGAATCACTTTCTCCCAGTCCCACTGATCCACATACACGGAATGGAGATTGTCCAGTTCCTCGTCCCGGCGGATCGCGTTCATGTCGGTATAAAGCCCCTTGCCGGTATGGAAACCGTAATCCCTGAGCGCCATGCGTTTCCACTTTGCGAGGGACTGCACGACCTGTGCCTGGGTTCCGGTATCTTTCAGATCAAAAGTGACCTTGCGCTCATAACCGTTCAGGTCATCGTTCAGACCTGTGGATGCTTCGAGAAACAGGGGGGCGCTGACGCGGTGAAGCTGAAGCGTTGCCGCCAGGGTGTCTCCGAACTGGCGCTTGATCGTACCGATCGCTTTCTGTGTATCGTACATGGACAGCAGTGGTTTGTAGCCGTCCGGGATGTAGATGTGACTCATTGCCGGATTCCTCTTTTCTTATTATAATCAATCTTGATAGTGATTCACTAATCAACTGATTATATACGCACCGGAACTTTATTGTAAAGAGATGGCAGTTACAAAACAGAAAGCGAAAAATCAGGGCATGATGCTTCTTCGGGAGGACATTGAGAATAAGTCTTTCCGGAAGGTTTATCTGCTGTTCGGGGAAGAGGACTATCTCGTTCAGCAGTATAAGCATGACCTGATCCGTGCGGTTGTGGATTCGGAGGATGCCATGAACCTGAATATCCACCGCTCGGAGAACCTTGACTGGGGACAGATCCAGGATGAGATCCTGTCTATGCCTTTTTTCGCCGACCGCCGCATGGTAGTGCTGGAAGATACGAAGCTGTTTATGAGCAGGAATGTGGGAAAAGGTTCCGGTCAGGCAGCGGAAGACCGGGAAGCGGACGATGCAGAAGAGCCTGCCTCTCCGGACGGAGAAGATGCTTCAGCCGGCACGGAAGGCCCGGATGAACAGGACCTGAGTGCGATGATCGCAGCCTTCCTGCCGAAGATACCCGATACCACTGTTGTCCTTTTTGTCGAGCAGCCGGATGAAAAAAAGGCCGGAGGCAGGAAGGGGAAGGTCAGCGTTGATAAGAGAGGAAAGCTGTACAGAGCAGTCTCGAAGGAAGGGCTGGCGGCAGAGTTTGAACAGCAGGACATGCAGAGCCTTACCCGCTGGGTGGCCGGAAGATTGACTGCCGAGAAGATCCGCATCACATCCGGTGCCATGGAACGTTTTCTCCAGATGACAGGAAGCGACATGTCTCACATTGAGACGGAGACCGAGAAACTGGTCTCATATGCCGGAGAGGGAGGCGTGATCCATCTGTCGGATGTGGAAGCGATTACCAGTGAGATCCTGGAAGGGAAGGTTTTCCGGATGATAGATCTCATCGCGCGTCATGACCGTATCCAGGCGTTGAATCTGTACTATGACCTGCTGCAGCTGCGGGAACCTCCCAGGATGATTTTGTCACTTCTGATGAAACAGTTTGACCGGATGATGCTTGCGAAAGAGGTGCTTTCTTCCGGCGGCGGCATTCCGCAGATCATGAGCGAACTCAAACTTGCGGACTGGCAGGCCAGGCAGCTGGTCGGACAGGCAAAGTACTATACCCCTCAGCAGATCAGGAACCTGACCGAGGAGTGTGTAAGGATGCAGCAGCTGGTGCAGTCCGGACGGATGGAAGAACGGCTGGCTGCGGAGATACTGATATTGAAGAGTTCCTGCTGAGGACAAAATAAAAGGCGCATCGGGATGACGGTCCGATGCGCTTTTTACTGTCACGGTAATTGCAATATTCTTATAGAAGAAACGGTCTTACTCGGCAGAGTTGACCATCTTTGCGAGACGGGCTACCTTGCGGGAAGCGTTGTTCTTGTGAAGAACACCCTTCTTGGCTGCCTTGTCGATGATGGAAGTAGCATTGAGGAGCTCCTTCGCTGCTGCATCCTTATCGGCTGCCTTCACGGCTGCCTCGACCTTCTTGATCGCGGTCTTGACGCCTGACTTGATGGCTTTGTTTCTTTCCTGTCTGACTCTGCTTGTCAGAACACGTTTTTTAGCGGACTTAATGTTTGCCAAAACGTACACCTCCATACATATTTTTCTATATTATATTCGTTCATTCGTGCTTGAAAGACGGACACGGACGTTTCAGGCACACATACGAAGGTATTCTAATCCCCGGACATGTAAAAGTCAACATCTTCTTGATGTTTTCATTCTCATACGGTAAACTACGGTTGCCGCGGCAATGGGCCATGGAATTGTCCTGCAGGACTCTCTTGTCTCTGCGTGTGCTGCGGCAAGTCTGAAGACAGTAAAACCGGATGAACCGGACAACATATCAGGAGGACTTCCATTGGCAGAATTCGATATCAGCAAAATACGCAATTTCTGCATCATTGCACACATTGACCATGGAAAATCCACGCTGGCAGACCGTATTATTGAACAGACCGGGGTTCTGACCAGCCGTGAGATGCAGAACCAGGTCCTGGATAATATGGATATCGAGCGGGAGCGCGGTATCACGATCAAGTCGCAGACTGTCGGCGGTATCTAGCGGAGCAGGGATGGGGAGGAGTATGTCTTTAACCTGATTGACACTCCCGGCCACGTGGATTTCAACTATGAGGTCTCCAGGGCGCTGGCCGCATGTGACGGTGCCGTGCTGGTCGTTGATGCGGCACAGGGTGTGGAAGCACAGACGCTGGGCAATGTCTATCTCGCCCTGGACCATGACCTGGAGATTCTTCCGGTCATCAATAAGATCGACCTGCCGAGCGCGGATCCGGACAGGGCAGCCTCCGAGATCGAGGACGTGATCGGACTTGACTGCGAGAACTGCCCGAAGATATCCGCCAAGACCGGGGAAAATGTCGAGGAAGTCCTGGAACAGATCGTACAGACACTGCCGCCTCCAGAAGGCGACAGCAATGCTCCGCTCAGCGCGCTGATCTTTGATTCCCTGTATGACTCTTACCGGGGAGTCATTGTATTCTGCAGGGTATTTGACGGTATCCTGAAAAAGGGCATGAAGGTCCGTATGATGGCAACCGGAACAGAAGCTGAAGTGGTGGAAGTCGGATACTTTGCTCCGGGACAGTTTGTTCCCTGCGGAGAACTGCAGGCCGGCATGGTCGGCTATTTCACGGCGTTCCTGAAAAACGTCAAGGACACCAGGGTCGGAGATACCGTGACAGATGCGGAAAATCCATGCAGTGAAGCCCTTCCGGGATATAAAAACCCCATGCCGATGGTCTACTGCGGAGTTTATCCGGCGGACAGTGCAAGGTACCAGGATCTCCGGGATGCGCTTGAGAAACTTCAGCTGAATGATGCCTCCCTGCAGTTTGAACCGGAGACCAGTGCAGCTCTTGGATTTGGATTCCGATGCGGATTTCTCGGACTACTGCATCTGGAGATCATCCAGGAGAGACTGGAAAGAGAGTACAACCTTGACCTGGTTACAACTGCCCCGAGTGTCATCTACAAGGTACACAAGACCGACGGTACTGTGATAGAACTTACGAATCCGTCCAATCTCCCGGATCCTTCGGAGATCGAATATATGGAGGAGCCGGTGGTTGCGGCTGAGATCATGGTGACGACAGAATTTATCGGACCGATCATGCAGCTGTGCCAGGAGAGGCGGGGAGTCTACCGGGAGACAGAGTATCTGGAAGCCGGCCGTGCGGTACTGAAGTACGACATGCCGCTGAATGAGATTATTTATGATTTCTTTGACGCCCTCAAAAGCCGATCCCGTGGGTATGCGTCCTTTGACTACGAGTTGAAGGAATATGTAAAGAGTGATCTGTGCAAACTGGACATTCTGGTCAACCGGGAACAGGTCGATGCATTGTCCTTTATCGTATTTGAAGGGAATTCTTATGAACGCGGGAGAAAGATGTGCGAAAAGCTGAAGGAGGAGATCCCGCGGCAGCTGTTTGAAATCCCGATCCAGGCAGCCGTGAACGGCAGGATCATTGCAAGAGAGACGGTCCGGGCACTTCGCAAGGATGTCCTTGCAAAATGCTACGGCGGTGATATCACAAGAAAGAAGAAACTGCTTGAGAAACAGAAGGAGGGCAAGAAGCGCATGCGTCAGGTAGGTTCGGTGGAGATACCGCAGAAAGCATTCATGAGTGTATTGAAACTGGACGAGCAGTGACATGATATGAAGAAACATGAACTGGGCATCTATGTTCATATTCCATTCTGTGTCCGGAAATGCAGTTACTGTGACTTCCTGTCATTTCCCGCATCGGAGCAGATACAGACAGACTATTTCGAGACACTCAGGCGCGAAATAGACCAGTTCCGGTATGCGGAACAATATGAGGCGGTCTCCGTTTTTTTCGGAGGCGGTACCCCGTCATTCCCGGATCCCCATCAGACTGTTTCCGTACTGGATGTTCTCCGTGAGAAGTTCCGCATACGGCAGGATGCGGAGATCACGATTGAATGCAATCCCGGAACGCTGTCAGAAGAGAAACTTCATTTATATAAGGAGGCCGGTTTCAACCGGCTGAGCCTCGGGCTTCAGAGCGCGGACAACGGGATGCTTTCCGTTCTGGGGAGGATCCATACCTGGGAAACGTTCCGGGAAGAGTACTGCATAGCAAGAGAGGCAGGATTTACCAATATCAATGTTGATCTCATGTACGGTCTTCCTGGCCAGACCCCGGACATGTGGCGCGATACTCTGGAGAAGGTGCTCAGCCTGCCGAACGGCACCAGATTCACAGCGAGACCGGAAGGCCCGGAGCATATCTCGGCGTACAGCCTGATTATAGAGGAAGGCACTCCGTTCTGGGAACGGTATCATGAGGATGCAGAGGTGAGAAACCGGGGGGACAGACCCCTGTTCCTTCCGGATGAACAGTCGGAAGAGGAGATGCTGCTGGATCTGAACAGGATGCTGCAGCAGACCGGAATGTACCGGTATGAGATCTCCAACTATGCGCTCCCGGGGCACGAGAGCATCCACAATACAGGGTACTGGCTTCGAAGGGAGTATGCAGGGTTTGGACTCGGCGCATCCGCTCAGCTGGGAAAAAACCGGGAACGCAATACTTCTGATCTGAAGGAATATCTGTCCGACAAGGATGTTTCCAAAGAAATCATCACGCTTACCAGGGAAAATGAGATCGAGGAGACAATGTTTCTGGGACTCCGCATGATGCGCGGAGTGGATCTGGACAGATTCGAAGAGGTATTCCGGGAACGGGCGGAGGTCCTCTATGAGGATGTCATAACCGGCCTTACCCGGAAGGGACTTCTTGAGATCAGTAATGGATACCTTCGTCTGACAGAGCGCGGAATCTCTGTCAGCAACCTGGTGATGGCGGAGTTCCTTTTATCATAAGAAGTATTGATATGGCATGATCTTCAGATAACATGAAAATCGCCGGACAGAAACTGTCCGGCGGTTTATCTGTTTCTGCAGTAAATCTGTGTGTCTCAGAATAGCTGGTCTACCACAAAATCGTGGATCTTCAGGTAGGTCTCCGCAGTGTAGTGGAGTCCGTCCACCGTCTCGAAACCGTCCGCTTTGAGGAAGGAGGCGGAATCCAGGTAACGGTCTTCGAACTCTTCCTTCAGACGGATGTTCAGTTTCGCAACGTTCAGATTGTTCACTGTATCCAGGACTTCTTCTTCGGCGGTCTCACTGTCGATCAGAAACTCTTCATCGAGAGGGTTGACGGACAGAATGTAGAACTTCGTATCCGGATGTTCACGCACGCAGTCCCAGTAAGTCACAATATAATCATCGATTTCCTTCGGATCGTTGACGCCCAGGTTCAGGACGACCGGAAGGTCCGGGTTGGCTGCAATGGCCTGTGACATTTCGTCCATGCCGTCCTCCCGGAACCAGCGCACGCCTTCTCCGACCCTTCCGACAAATACATCATTGTCCGCGCGGTCTGTACGGCGCAGCGCATCACGCATCCCCAGAGTTCTGGAATCCCCGACGAAAATGATGCGGTGTTTCTCAGCGGAAACACTCTGTTCCGATTCTGTTTCAGACTGATCAGTCCGATCCGGTTCCGTGTGGGAGACAGCCGTTTCCGGGGTGACGGAAGAGTCTGTGTCCTGAACGGGAGCTTTCATTTCTTCTTCCGTCTGGAAAACGAACCCGGTAAACAGTTCGGATTCTTCTGTCTCTTTTATACTGCCCCGACCCAGTAATTCCGAGAGAAAACCGCCCGGACCGCTCCTCGTGCCAGGTATGAGGAAAGCCAGTCCTGCGAGCAGTACGATTCCCAGGATGCAGGCAGTGACAGCTATGATCGTTTTTTTATGCATATGCATAGTTCTCCTATATGATCATTGATATCGATATCATTCGATCTCACTGACGTTTCCTATTCTATCACAATATACAGAAAAGTTCTTCTATTTTTCACAAATCAGTATTGACAAAGAACAGGGGCAGAATTATTATAATGCCATGGATGTTAGCACTCCAACAGTTTGAGTGCTAACAGCAAGCGGAAGGAGGAGCAAGGATGGAATTAGATGACCGCAAGTGGACGATACTGAAAGCCATCATCCAGACCTACCTGGAAACAGGAGAACCGGTCGGATCCAGAACGATCTCGAAGATGCCGGGGCTGAACCTCAGTTCCGCAACCATACGGAATGAGATGTCGGACCTCGAGGAGATGGGGCTGATCATCCAGCCGCATACTTCATCCGGGAGGATTCCTTCCGACAAGGGATACCGCCTCTATGTGGACCGCCTGATGGAAGAGAAGGAAGCGGAGGTCTCACAGATGAAGCAGGTCTTGATCTCCAGACAGGATAAGATGGAACTCCTGCTCAAGCAGATCGTGCGATACCTGGCCGTGAACACCAACTACGCGACCATGATCACAAGCCCGCAGTATCATCGGACCAAGCTGAAGTTCATCCAGCTGTCCATCGTGGATGAGGAGCAGATCCTTGCAACGGTAGTGGCTGAAGGAAATGTGGTCAAGAACCGCATCATCCGCATGGAACACGGACTGAACCGTGAACAGGTACTGCAGCTGAACATCCTGCTGAATTCGAGACTGAACGGACTGACGATCGAGCAGATCAATCTCAGTACCATATCCAGGCTGAAGCAGGAGGCAGGCATACAGTCCGAACTGATCTCCCAGGTGCTGGACGCGGTTGCAGACGCAATCTTCCAGGAGGAGGACGTGGAGGTCTATACGAGCGGAGCGACGAATATATTCAAATATCCGGAGCTCTCCGCAGATACGGACAAGGCCAGCGGACTGATCCACGCGTTTGAAGAGAAACATCCGCTGCTGAGCCTGATGGATACATCGAGCGAAGACCATGCGATCCAGGTTTCCATCGGTTCGGAACTGCAGAACGAGAATATGCGGGACTGCAGTGTGGTCACGACGAGTTATTATCTGGGAGACGGCATGTATGGCAAGATCGGCATCGTCGGACCGAAACGAATGGATTATGACAAAGTCGTCGGCATACTGAAAGACCTGACCGGACAGCTGGACGAGGTCTACAGAAGCGGCGGTGTGAATGATACAGAAAGCGATCAAGGAACCGGTTGATCACGGATCGCCGGGTCCTGAACGGAGGCCAGTATGACAGAAGAAGTAAGGAAACAGACAGAAGAAGCCGGACAGGCACAGGAAGAAATGGATCAGGCAGAGGAGACGACGCCGGACATCGAACCGGAAGAGAAGGCTGAAGAACAGGCTGAAGAGACCTGCTGCGAAGAGCCGGAAGGCCAGACCGGGGAAGATGGCTGCGAAGACCCTGAGGAAGAAATCTTCCGGGATCCGGAAACAGATGGGGAAAGCACCGGTGATGAAGAAGACGTCGTGGACGGTGAGTTCGTCCAGGCGGAGAAGGGCGTGAAAAAAGGAACTATCTTCCGCAAAAAGAAAGATAAAAAAGATGAGAAGATCGAGGAGCTGACGGACAAAGTGCAGCGTCAGATGGCTGAGTTCGATAACTTCCGCAAGAGGACGGAAAAAGAGAAGAGCCAGATGTTCGACTTCGGCGCGAAGAGCGTTATAGAGAAGATCCTCCCTGTCATCGACAATTTTGAGAGAGGACTCGCACAGGCCGGTGAAGACAGCGATGATCCGTTCGTTCAGGGAATGGAGAAGGTTTATAAGCAGATGCTCACCGAGCTGGAAGCCATCGGCGTGAAACCGATCGAGGCGGAAGGAAAGGAATTCAATCCGGATCTCCACAATGCAGTGATGCACTGCGAGGATGATTCGGTTGGAGAGAACATAGTGGTGCAGGAACTGCAGAAGGGGTACACCTATCACGACACAGTGGTCCGGCACAGCATGGTAAAAGTAGCAAACTGACCTTGCGGCGTCTTCAGGATGCCGGGATGTTTGAAATACAGAATAAATACGAAAGCGTGAAGAAGGAGGAATCATTATGGGAAAAATTATCGGAATTGACCTCGGTACTACAAACAGCTGCGTGGCAGTTATGGAAGGCGGCAAGCCGACTGTTATCGCGAACGCGGAAGGCTCCAGGACGACACCGTCCGTAGTCGCCTTCACGAAGAACGGCGAGAGGCTGATCGGCGAACCGGCAAAGAGACAGGCCGTCACAAACTCTGACCGTACCGTCTCTTCCATCAAGAGACATATGGGCTCTGACTACAGAGTCGATATCGACAGCAAGAAGTATTCTCCTCAGGAGATCTCCGCGATGATCCTTCAGAAACTGAAGAGTGACGCGGAAGCTTACCTGGGTGAGAAGGTCACCGAAGCTGTCATCACCTGCCCGGCATATTTCAACGATGCCCAGAGACAGGCGACCAAGGATGCCGGCAAGATCGCCGGACTGGATGTCAAGCGCATCATCAATGAGCCGACCGCGGCAGCGCTTGCATACGGACTTGACAATGAAAAGGAACAGAAGATCATGGTCTACGACCTCGGCGGCGGTACATTTGATGTTTCCATCATCGAGATCGGCGATGGCGTCATCGAGGTTCTTGCCACAAACGGAAACAACCGTCTCGGCGGCGATGACTTTGACCAGAAGATCACGAACTACATGATCCAGGACTTCAAGAACAAGGAAGGCATCGACCTCAGCAATGACAAGATGGCGCTCCAGAGACTCAGGGAAGCAGCCGAGAAGGCTAAGAAAGAACTGAGTTCCGCGACCACAACCAACATCAACCTGCCGTTCATCACCGCAAATGAGACCGGGCCGAAGCATTTCGAGATGGATCTTACGAAGGCGAAGTTTGATGAACTCACTGCAGATCTGGTAGACATGACTGCAGAACCGGTCCGCAAAGCACTGGCAGATGCGGGCATCACTGCAGGTGAGCTTGGCAAGGTCCTCCTGGTCGGCGGCTCCACCCGTGTTCCCGCAGTACAGGATAAGGTCAGGGCTCTCACCGGCATGGAGCCGAGCAAGACCCTGAATCCGGATGAATGCGTTGCAATCGGCGCAGCCATCCAGGGCGGCAAGCTGGCAGGCGACGCAGGTGCAGGCGATATCCTTCTTCTGGATGTCACTCCGCTGTCTCTGTCCATCGAGACGCTGGGCGGTGTTGCAACGAAGCTGATCGAGCGCAATACGACCATCCCGACCAAGAAGAGCCAGATCTTCTCCACCGCAGCGGATAATCAGACTGCAGTCGATATCCATGTGGTACAGGGTGAGAGACAGTTTGCCCGCGACAACAAGACCCTCGGACAGTTCCGGCTGGACGGCATCCCGCCTGCAAGGAGAGGCGTTCCGCAGATCGAAGTCACATTCGACATCGATGCGAACGGTATCGTCAACGTATCTGCGAAAGACCTCGGCACAGGCAAGGAACAGCACATCACGATCACTTCCGGATCCAACATGTCCGATGATGAGATCGACAGAGCTGTAAAGGAAGCTGCCGAGTACGAGGCACAGGACAAGAAGCGCAAGGAAGGCATCGATACAAAGAATGACGCGGATGCCATGGTATTCCAGACCGAAAAGGCGATGGAAGAGGCAGGGGCAGCCCTCGACGCGGCCGACAAGGCAGCAGTGGAAGAAGATCTGAAGGCACTCAAGGAATCGATCGCGAAGTGCGGCGATGAGCTGACGGACGACCAGATCAATGAGCTGAAGGCCGGAAGAGAGAAGCTGATGAGCAGCGCCCAGAAACTCTTCGAGAAGCTGTATCAGCAGCAGGCGGCTCAGCAGCAGGGCCAGGCAGGTCCGCAGCCGGGACCGCAGGGTCCGCAGGGCGGTTCAGCTCCCGATGACGACGTAGTCGACGGAGACTACAGGGAAGTTTAAGGCTGTTTTTCGGGAATCCTGGACGATTCCCTGTCAAACAGCATATAGTTTTTCAGTATATAGAAAAAAGCGGGTCTGCGCATGATTTACGTGCAGGCCCGTATGGTGTGTGATAAGGACGGAGTTTTATGGCAGACAAGAGAGACTACTATGAGGTGCTCGGTGTAGACAGGAACGCGGATGATGAAGCGCTTAAGAAAGCCTACCGCAAGCTGGCCAAAAAGTACCACCCGGATATGAACCCGGGCAATGAACAGGCTGCAGAGAAGTTCAAAGAGGCTTCTAAAGCATACGCGATCCTGAGCGATCCGCAGAAACGCCAGCAGTATGACCAGTTCGGGCATGCGGCGTTTGAGCAGGGCGGCGGCTTCGATGCCAGCGGGTTCGATTTCTCCGATATCTTCGGCGGCATGGGCGGTATGGGAGATATCTTCAGCGACCTGTTCGGAGGCGGAAGGAACCGGATGGATCCGAACGCACCGATGCAGGGGGCAAATGTGCGCGCCAGGGTCAGCATCTCATTTGAGGAGTCTATCTCAGGCTGTGAAAAGAATCTTGAACTGGTTCTCAAGGATGAATGCACGAACTGTGGAGGCAGCGGAGCGAAGCCGGGTACGGCTCCGAAGATCTGCACCAGATGCCGCGGAACCGGTCAGGTCACCTTCCGACAGCAGAGTCTGTTCGGGATGGTGCAGAGCACCCAGGCATGTCCGGACTGCCGCGGGACCGGTAAGATCATCGAGCAGAAGTGTCCGAACTGTGCCGGAACCGGATATACGTCCAGCAAGAAGCAGATCGAAGTAACGATCCCGGCCGGGATCGACGACGGGCAGAGCATCCGCATCCGGGGCAAGGGTGAACCCGGCGTGAACGGCGGTCCGAGAGGCGATCTGCTCGTGGAAGTCCGTGTCGCGTCCAATCCGAATTTCATCCGCCAGGATATGGATATATTCTCCAGCGTAGAGATCTCTTTCGCACAGGCCGCGCTTGGCGGAGACATGAGGATCAAAACGGTCGACGGAGAAGTAATCTATACGGTCCGTCCCGGAACCCAGTCCGGAACCAGAGTCCGTCTGAAAGGGAAGGGCGTTCCGAGCGTCCGCAACAAAGACGTCCGCGGTGACCACTATGTCACGCTCACCGTTGTCACGCCGACCCGTCTGTCGGATGACGCCAAAGAAGCACTCCGCCGGTTTGACGAACTCTCGGGAGACAGCCTGAACAAAGCTGTCCAGGAAAATGGCGGAGACGGAAAGAAGAAGAAAAAAACCTTCCGGGAGAAGATGAAGGAAGCATTTGAAGGAGATTGAGTTGGACAGGGCATATCCTCTGATGGTATAATTTCTACAGCTTTAAACAAATTTTTAAAGAGAAAGGAAACGGATTATATGTATTGCTGCAGAAAAGTGACGGATGATCTGGTCTGGGTCGGGGCGAATGACAGGCGTCTGGCGATGTTTGAAGGTGTCTATTCGGTTCCGAAGGGTGTTTCCTACAACTCATACCTGCTGCTGGATGAGAAGACGGTTCTGTTCGATACGGTAGATGCGGCCGTAGGAACCGTGTTCTTTGAGAACGTCGAAAAGACACTGGGCGGCCGCCATCTGGACTATATCGTTGTCCACCACATGGAGCCGGACCACAGCGCGACGCTGGAAGAACTGGTTCGCCGTTATCCGGATGTGAAGATCATCTGCAACCAGAAACTGGCTGTTATGATGAAGCAGTATTTTACATTTGACGTGGACGCGATGGCTCAGATCGTGAAAGAGGGAGACACCTTCTCCTCCGGAAGCCATACGCTGACCTTTGTGAATGCCCCGATGGTCCACTGGCCGGAGGTCATGATGACCTATGACACCACCGGCAAAACTCTGTTCACCGCGGATGCGTTCGGAACCTTCGGCGCAATCAACGGCGCTCTGTTCGCCGCTGAGGTGGACTTTGAACATGATTATCTGGATGAGGCGAG
>CADCOU010000068.1 GCA_902803155.1 uncultured Lachnospiraceae bacterium
GATATTCTGCATGACAGTATCCAGCGAAGAGAGTTCCGAATCGGTAAATGTCCGGACCGAAAGAACCTGCTGGTCCAGCGAATCAGATGTCTGAGCGGATATTCTGGAAGACTCGGAATAGACGTAATAAGACATGTAGATGATGAACATCAGTGTCATCATCAGAAAAAGAAAGACCCAGAGAATTGTCCGGAAACTGTGCTTTCTTTTCATCGTATGAGCTCCCACCTTAAAAGCGCCGCGTCATGTGCAGATCCTTAACCGGTAAAAAACAGACATGTCACATGAGCAGTTTTGACATTCATATAGATCCAGACATTTTTATAATAAAAAACAACACAAACTATTGTCAAGAAACCCATTGACCCATATCGATTCCAGAGCAAAACTGAACACACAAAAGGAGGAAAATCATGCTGAATAAACATGAAAAACTGATGAAGGCACTGGCCGTTTCCGTTCTTGCAGGAAGTATGGCCGCAGCGCTTTCCTTTACGGCAGCCGCTGACGAAGATGTCACGATCACCTATATGGCCAGCCAGGACTGGGTCCAGGATGCTGAGATGGAACTTGGTGAAAAATTCACGGAAGAAACCGGCATCAAGGTCGATTATCAGATCGTGCCCTCTGACCAGTATGAAAGCCTGCTGATGACCAAACTCAACACCGGTGAATGCACCGATCTCTTTGGCGGCCAGAGTTCCCAGTTCAGTATCGTCAACCAGTTCCATGTAGAGGAGAACGCGGTTGACCTGACAGACGAAGAGTGGGCAGAAAACGTAGAACCCGCAGCGGCGTTTGAACTCTCCGTAGACGGAAAGCTGTACGGACAGCCGGTCCAGGATGTCTCCGCAGTATGGGCAGTCGCCTACAACCGCCAGATCTTTGAAGACCTCGGCCTTGAGATCCCGACCGACTACGCCTCCTTCTGTGATGTCTGCGACAAACTGCTTGAGGCGGACATTATCCCGGTTTATGAATGCGTCTCTGACGGATGGCATCATGTATGCTGGACCGAGAAAGCCATCGCCGCTACCGAAGCGGATCCT
The DNA here is from genome assembly GCA_902803155.1 of uncultured Lachnospiraceae bacterium. Classification (GTDB taxonomy): domain Bacteria; phylum Bacillota; class Clostridia; order Lachnospirales; family Lachnospiraceae; genus Porcincola. Next base: position 1,050 of record CADCOU010000068.1, read on the forward strand.
GAATATCCGGACAAGCTCAACAAAAACGAAGCAACCTTTGCAGGCAACGAGCAGCTGATCACGATGTTCACTGAGCTGAAGGAAATGGTCGACAAAGGATACTTCGGCGACAACTACATGTCCAACCAGTATGCGGATGCCCCGGCAGCCATCGCCAGCGGCGAATATGCCATGGTGCTTTACAACCAGGGCCTCGGCGTGGAAGTCAATGCGGTCGATCCGGATTTCCCGGTTGACAACATCGGCTACTTTGTCAGCCCGCTGTGTGACAACCAGTCCCTGAACGTCAACTACTGCGGACCTTCCCGCTTCATCTATTCCGGTTCCGCAAACATCGATGCGGCAAAGAAGTATCTGGCATACATGGCTTCCGATGAGAGCCTCGCCTACATGACAGAGAACGTCGGCAAATTCAACCAGCTTCCGTATCTGAACGCCCCGTCCGCTTACTCTGACGTCATCCAGGAGTTCTATGACAGGTATCCGAACAAGGTCGCCGTTTTCCAGGCATCTGTCAAGTACTACAACCCGGCATGGATGGACATCGGCGCTGATATGTCCGCAATGTTCCTGGACGAGATGACTCCGGAAGAAGTTCTTGAAGACATCGATAAACTCAGGGCCGAACAGGCTGCAGCAGCATCTGATGAATGCTGGAACTGAACCTGCAGAGCCATAGGCCGCAGCTCTGATTGAAACTCTGACCAAGTCCGGAAGCTGCCGTGCGGATCTGCTGCGCGGCAGCTTCTTTCACTCTTCTGCATGCTTACGGGGAATGCTGACATGAATAAGAATAAAATATATCCCTGGTATTTTATGGCAGGTGCTCTGGTTCTCTATTTCGTACTGTTCTTTCTTCCGGGCCTGATCGGCGTCGGTTATTCCTTCACCAACTGGTCTGCCTACTCAACGGAACTCAGGTTCGTCGGCCTGGATAATTTCCGGACGGTGTTCTCCGCGGATGAGAACTATACGAAGATCATTTCCAACACCCTGGTCTTTACCTTCGTCACAACTATCATAAAGAACGCCCTGGGGCTTCTGCTTGCCATCCTTCTGACCAAGTCGGTGCGTTTCCTGAACCTGCACAGAGGCATCGTTTTCATGCCTTCCGTGCTCTCCACGCTCATAATCGGCATGCTGTTCAAATCGATCCTGGACGCAAAGAGCGGACTGCTCAACACATTTCTCCGGTCCTGCGGCCTCGGGTTCCTTGCACAGAAATGGCTGGTGAGCACCGAGTTTGCGTTCGGCTCCGTCATGGCGGTTGATATCTGGCGGGGTGTCGGATACATCATGACGATCATGATCGCGGGCATCCTCTCGATCTCCACGGATTATTATGAGGCGGCCGAGATCGACGGTGCCGGCAGTTTCGCAAGATTCCGTTATATCACCTTCCCGCTGATCCTGCCGACGCTGGCCACTACCACAGTCCTGAATATCATTTACGGGCTGAAGGTTTTCGACATGGTGTACGCGCTTACAAACGGCGGGCCGGGCAAGGCTACTACCGAAGTGCTCTATACCGCTGTTTTCAAGAAATTCGGAACAGGCCAGTACGCGGTCGGTACCGCGCTCTCCTCCGTGATGTTCCTGATCATGCTTTTCGTCGGTTATTTCATGATCCGGCTTATGACCAGAAATGAGGTGATCGAATGAAGAGCCCGAAAAAAGTCGCAGGCAGCATATTCCGCAACGTGATCGCCTGGATGTTTTCCATCCCGTGCCTGATCCCTCCGCTGCTGATCCTCGTAAATTCCCTGAAGACGAAGCAGGCTGCCGCCGCCATGGATCTGAAACTGCCTTCCTTCCCGATCCCGTGGGACAATTTCTCCGTCGTCATCGAGAAAGGAAAACTCGCACAGTCATTCCTGAACAGCACCGTTTATTCCGTGGGGAGCGTTATTCTCTGCATCTTCTTCGCATCCACCGCGGCTTATGTGATGTCGCGCAACCAGAGGCGTCTCAACCAGTTCCTGTATATGTTCCTTATCCTCGGGATCACGCTTCCGATCAACTATGTGGCCCTGAGCAAGGTGCTCATCACCCTGCATCTCAATAACACGAGGGGCGGCATCATCCTGCTGTACACTGCCATGCAGCTGCCCTTTATGACCTTCCTGATCCACGGTTTCGTGGCAAAGGTCCCGACGGAGCTGGACGAGGCGGCTGTCATCGACGGATGCGGACCGGTGAAACTGTTCTTCCTGGTCGTGCTCCCGCTTCTCAAGCCTGCGGTTACGACTGCTGCCGTGTTGACATTCCTGAATACATGGAATGAATTTACCGCTCCGCTGTATTTCCTGAATAACAGTACGAAATGGCCGATGACCCTGTCCGTATATAACTTCTTCGGAATGTACTTCAAGGACTGGAACCTGGTCTGTGCGGACATCCTGCTCACCTCACTCCCGGTCATCCTGGTCTATCTGTTCGGACAGAGGTACATCGTCTCCGGTATGACCACCGGTGCGGTGAAGGGATAAACCGGGTCTGAAGGACTGAAAGGATACAGCTATGAAGAGTTCGATCATTCACATCTCCACTTCCGCGACCAGTGTGCTCTATGAGGGAATCGGTGAAGATACATTCGAACAGGTATTTACCTATAACGGGAAAATCGTCCTGACGCAGGTCCGGGTTTCGCTGACGCAAAAAGAAGTGTTCCGGACGGTTCCCGGGGAGCGTTTCGTGAAAAAGGCAACCGCCAACGGCGAGGTGACCCTGATCGAATCCGACCGCAAAGAGTTTGAGCGTTATTCCTGCTCGGGCGTACTGGAATTCCGGATCGGTCCGGATGAACTGCTGCTTGGCCTCGGTCAGTATGAGGACGGTTTCTATGATTACCGCGGCAGGACTGAGTATCTCTACCAGTCGAACATGCGCATTGCCATCCCGTTTCTGATCACCACAGGCCACTACGCGATCTGGATCGATTCCGAGAGTGACATGATCTTCTCGGAAAAAGACGGCATCATCCGCTTTGAGATCGATACGCTCTCTTCTCTTTCCTATACCGTCTTCACCGGTGATACGCTGGATGAGCTGATCATGCAGTTCCAGCAGCAGACCGGCATTGCTTCCATGCTGCCCCGGTGGGCATTCGGATACATCCAGAGCAGAGAACGGTATCAGACCTCCGAAGAAATCCTGCAGACCGCTGAACAGTTCCGGAAACGGAAGATCCCTGTCAGCTGCATCGTGCAGGACTGGTATTCCTGGCGGGAAGGCCTGTGGGGTGAGAAGACCTTTGACCCCGGCCGGTATCCGGACCCGAAGCAGATGGTTGACACCCTCCATGCCTCCGGTATCCGTTTCATGGTTTCCGTCTGGCCGAACATGAGTCCGGAAAGCAGCGACTATAAAAAGTTTGCAGATCGAAAGCTCCTGCTGCCCAATTCCAACGTATACGATGCATATTCGCCGGAAGCCGGCACTCTCTACTTTGAACAATGTCAGCGGCAGATCCTTTCCTCCGGAGCAGATGCGCTGTGGTGCGACAACGCCGAGCCGTTTTCTGACGCCGACTGGAGCGGTGCCGTCAAAAAGAGTGAGCGGGACCGTTTTGACTGTGTCGTCGAACTCTCCAAAAAGTCGATCGTCTGGGAAAACCTGAATTCATATGGCGCTTACCACGCCAGGAATATCTACGAGAACTGGCGCCGGGCTTATCCGGAGAAAAGGGTCGTCAACCTGATACGCTCCGGCTATACCGAGAGCCGCAGGTGCGGAACAATCCTCTGGTCGGGAGATATTACCGCAAAATGGACGACCATGCGGAATCAGCTTACCGAAGGACTGAAGATGGGGCTGAGCGGACATCCTTACTGGACATTCGATATCGGCGGTTTCTTTGTCGTGAAGGACAAATATGAGAACAGAGGCTGCTGCAATACCTCTGCGGAGCCTCTCTGGTTCTGGGACGGCGACTACAATGACGGCGTACAGGATCAGGGTTACTGCGAGCTCTACACCAGGTGGCTTCAGTTCGGCACCTTCCTGCCGGTCTTCCGCTCCCACGGAACGGATACCCCGCGGGAACCCTGGCAGTTTGAGAAAGAAACGGAATCGGATGCCGAAAGAAATGTCAGTCCTGATTATTATGACATCATCTGCAGATATATCCGCCTTCGTTACCGCCTGATGCCCTATATCTATTCGCTGGCAGCCATGGCCCATTTCGACAGTTTTATCATGATGCGCTCACTTGCCTTTGATTTCCCGGAGGATCCTCAGGCAGTCGGGCGAAGCGATGAGTATATGTTCGGGCCTGCCCTCCTGATCGCGCCTGTCTTTTCGCCGATGTACTTCAAAAGCGAAAGCCGGCCGCTTTCAGATGTGCCGAAAACCCGGGAAGTCTATCTTCCCCGCGGAGCGAAATGGTATGACTTCTGGACTGAGGAAGTATTCGAAGGCGGGCAGACAGTCACCGCTGTCGCTCCTCTCGACCGTATACCGGTGTTCGTCAGGGCCGGCAGCATCCTGCCGATGCTCTGTGAAGACAAAATATCGGGGGCCTGGCTGAACAGAGAAGAGAACAGAGCCATGGATGAAATAGACGAAATCCGCGTATACACCGGCGCGGACGGTCATTTCACCTATTATTGCGACGACGGCGACGGATACGGATATAAGGAGGGGGAATACTGCCGTGTCCAGATGCAGTACAGCGACCGTGACCGGACTCTCCAGATGCAGGACAAGCAAGGAAAAATGAAAGAGCCGAATGTAAGAAACATCCGGCTCATCGATGCAATGAAAAAAAGCTGAAAGCATTCACCTGTATTATCAGACGTTATGGCCGGGTACGAAGAACCGCTCCGTCGGCCGCAGAACCAACCAGGGCACTGTAACGCGCCAGGTACCCGGTGTGCCTGCCGTGATCATGCGGCAGAAGGGATGCGCGCCTGCGCTCCAGTTCTTCGTCGGAGACATGGACTGTGAGGCTGCCCGCCGGAATATCAATGGTGACCCGGTCCCCGTCTCTCACGAGTGCGATAGGTCCTCCTGCTGCCGCCTCGGGGGAGACGTGTCCGACGAAGCAGCCGTTGTTCGTGCCGGAGAACCGGCCGTCCGTCACAACTGCTGTCGTCAGTGCCTTTCCCTGTCCGTAGAGCTTCTTCATGATGCGGACCATCTCCCGCATGCCCGGTCCGCCGGCCGGGCCTTCATACCGCACGATCAGGACCGTTCCGTCCGGGATCCTGTGCTCCTCAACGGCTCTGGTCGCTTCGTCTTCCGAATCAAAGCAGAGTGCTGTTCCGGAGAATGTCTGCATGGAGGGATGGATCGCCGTCGGTTTCGTGATCCCGCCTTCCGGAGCAAGATTCCCTTTCACCACCGCAAGGCTCCCGCTCTCGTGGAACGGATTCTCCAGTGAGTGGATGATCTCATTTTCCACTGCCGGAACCGTGGAGAGAACCTGCTCCATGGTCTGTCCGGTACAGGAAAGCGCATCCCCATGCAGCAGAGGCAGCAGGTGTTTCATGACAGGAGGGACGCCTCCGGCTTCATAGAAGTCCGGCACATTCTTCGGCCCGTTCGGGTAGATATTTGCGATATGCGGCGTTCCCCGTCCGATCCGGTCGATGTCATCGACGGAGAAGGACAGGCCTGCTTCCCCTGCTATGGCCGGGAAGTGAAGCGCCATATTGGTGGATCCGCCGATCGCCATCCCCAGGCGGAGCGCATTTTCAAGACCTTTCCGGCTTATGATCTTCCTGGCATTCAGCCCCTCTTCCACCATGGCAACGATACGGCGTCCGGATTCTTCCGCGCTTCTGAGCCGCTCTGCGTATACGGCCGGTATCATGGAACTTCCCGGAAGCATCATGCCCATCGCCTCCGTCACGGCGCACATCGTATTTGCCGTGCCCAGGAAGGAGCAGGAACCGCAGGTAGGATTGGAACGATTCTCCAGTTCGTCATACTGTGTCTGCGTGATCCTGCCGTCCCGAAGCATCGCAAGAGCTTCCACCATGCTGGAGTTGTCGGAGGCACGGCCGTCAAACTGCATGCCGCCGAGGGCCGGCCCGGCGTTGATCAGGATTGCGGGAAGATCCAGACGGGCAGCGGCCATCAGCAGTCCCGGAATGTTCTTGTCGCAGGATCCGAGCAGGACGATCCCGTCAAAATGCTGCAGTTCGGCAATGCTTTCCACGGAATCCGCCAGCAGTTCCCTCGAGGGGAGGATGTAATGCATGCCGGTATTGCCGCATCCGACCCCGTCGCAGGGACCGATCACGCCGATATCCACGGGATTCCCTCCCGCCTGCAGGATCCCCCTGTGTGCGTATTCCGCCACCTGTTTCAGGCTGAAATTGCCCGGATTGCCGCTGTTATAGGTGTTGAACACGCCGATCTGCGGTCGGTCCAGATCATAGTCGGAATAACCCATTCCCTTAAACAGGGCCCTCACGCTGGACCACTCAGGCTTCTGCAGGACATCTCTGCTCTTCAGGTGCGCAAGTTGCTCTTCTTTCATAGTCTGAAACATCCTTTCCCGGAGCATTACTATCCGATGTGTTTTCAGCGTCCTGCTCTCTTTCGCCTGCACGCGCGGATGATAAGAATGACCGCAAGCACAGCCGCGATCACGGCAGCGGCTGCCAGTCATACTCTCCGGTGATGATCCTGTTTTCTCCATACTGCACCAGAACCCGTTCCTTCATCGCGTTATCCGTACCGGCCCGGACGCAGCCTGAAAACAGTAGTGTGAAAATGAGCACGGATATAACCGGCAGATGAAGCCGCTGTATTATTAACCAGACACGCATACTTTTTCCCTTCCGCAATGATATAACCGCTGCTTCGAATGCCATTATACAGCAGGCTCCACGTCAATTATATCCGATTCCGTCTTTTGTTTTTCGTTTTTCATTTCATTTTTTATGACAGACATATATACTGAAAGCAGGAGGTGTTCCTATGAAAAGAGTACAGGATAAACGTTATGCCGCTTCCATAAAACCGCTTGCCGTACTGACCCTGTCGCTGATCCTGACACTCATCATGTGTCTCCCTGCTTTTGCAGCTGTATCAAAGGCGCAGGCGATGAAGACAGCAAAAAAGATGGTCCCTGCTTCCTGCAGATGTACTGAAGCCGAACATGAAAAAGATGACCGGGAATGGGAATTTGAATATCTCTCAAAAGACCGGAAGACAAAGTATGAAGTCCATGTAGACGATACAACCGGCAAGGTCACGGAACTGGAGATGGAGAAGGTGAACAAAGGATGCGCCTGCTCATACAGGATCTCAGCAGCCAAAGCGAATAAAGCGGTCCTGAAGATCATGAAAGGCGCAAAGATCACCGGTACCAGGAAAAAACGTTCAGGATGCAGATGTACATACCGGATCAGTTTCAAGTCAAAATGGTATACCGGCTATGCCGTTGTCAATGCCCGGACCGGTAAGGTGATCCGGTGGGAAAAACACTACTGAGCACAGCGGTCGTTTCTTCCCCTTTCATAACCAAAAAACAGGAGGCCGGACAGCGTTGTCTGTCACGGCCTCCTGTTTATTTTACAGAGTTTTGGCTTTCCCCAGCAGCCTCAATTTGAATTCCCGGATCCGGGCTGCGTATCTGCTCGTAAAGATCACGCCAACAATGATCATGCCAAACGCGATCCCGAGCCCTACGCCTGCTATGGTGTCATACACCGGCGAGCTGTCCATCCCGGTAAAATAGATGACCAGGAATACCACAAATCCGACCAGGCCGGCTATGAACAGCCAGTGCATTCTTTTAAGCAGTCTCGCTTTCTCCTCGTTGCTGTAATCTGCTACCTGCAGTACCGTCTCTTTTAATTCTTCGTTCATGTGCTCACTTTTCCTTTCTCCGTTGAGGATCTCCCGGAGGTCGACAGAGTAAAGGTCGGAGAGTTCCATCAGAATATCCAGGTCAGGCATGTTGCTGCCTGTCTCCCAGCGGGAAACCGTTCTGCGCGCGACGCCCATCTGTTCCGCAAGCTGCTCCTGCGTCATCCCTTTTTCTTTCCGAAGTGTCTGAAGGAATGTTCCGATTCTTACTAGATCCATTTTCTGCTGACCTCCTTGTTTACGGCCACAGCGTACAGCGTTTTCCTTTGACGGAACAGGACACAAAGTGAGCAAATGCCCTTTTTTCCGTCATGAGACACATCATGTCTCACGGACGGACTCTGCCGGAAACGGATGGGCATATCCAGCACCGGTTCATCCATCAGATTATACAGCAAATTCATTTACAGCGATATCTGAATCTTCCGGCCCTTCTTTTTCTATGTACCTTGTCTCAAGCAGTCTTCCGACATGCCGGGTCTCAAAGAACATATCCCTGTTGAGGAATACGATGACCGCAGCAACTATGATCACGACAACAGTTTCCACACATTTCGTCTCCGGAGTCATTGCGATCTTCTCCTGAAGAAAGTTGACAAACAGATGATATATCATACATGCCAGGATGGAACGGTCGCTGACAAGGTAAACCCAGGTAATGATGAATCCCAGCGGGATGCCGCTGATGAAAAAGTTGATCACATACAGGGGATTGACCATAAGGCCTGCCTGATAAGTACCCCTGATAAAGAGCAGCGGGAAATGCCAGAAAGACCATAATGCGCCGAAGATCATGGATTCCCAGAACCAGTTCATGTAAGCGCCGATCGAATCCTCACAGTATCCTTTCCAGCCGACTTCCTCAATAATTGATGCAAGCGTCACTGTGATGAGCGCACTGCCGATCCCGACACCGGTAAATGAGAAGTCTCTGGTAAATGAAAACTGATCAACAGACTGCCCGAATGCAAGCGAAAGCAGGATGGAGCAGACAACAGTTCCCGCAAACAGAAGAATGGCCAGCAGAACGTTCATCCATTTTACCCTGTAAAACCCGACAAGCTTGATCCTGAAATCCTTCTTCAGGAGATCCGATCCTGATGCGAAAATGAATACCGTTGATACGACTGCCGGGGCAATCAGTCCGATCAGCATGAAGACAGCCCCGATATTCTGGTCCAGAAAGATCGCCGGAATCCAGAAGATCCATGTAAAAAGGTATGCCAGCGCAAAAAACAACACGGGTCTGTATCTATAAGGTTTTCCATTGCCTGTGTTCATTTCATTATTCTTCATCTTTCAGGTTTCCTCCATTGCTTCACTGCCGATACGGTTTTCTATATTCTGTTTTTCCAGTTGTCTGATGCTTTCAGGCAGCAGGACCGCCGCTGCTGTCACCGTAAGTAATACGCCTGCGATCATGATCACCAGCGCAGAACCTCTCCCGACCCCGCGGTTTCCTGCTTTGCCGAGAAGATCTGCGGCCGCACCGGAAACTGCATATGCAGCCACATATCCAAGCTGCGAAAGGAACCCGATCATCCCCCAGGCCCTTCCCTGCACCTCATCCGGAATATTCGTCCGTATCAGATAATCCAGGCTGTTATTGGCAAAGGGCAGCATCATAAAGAACAGGAATCCGAAGAGGCATATGGGAATGATGTTTTCAAACAGCCCGAATCCGAACATGAACAGTCCCGCCAGCATGAGTGCCAGGGCAAGCGTCCTGACATAATGTCCTTTCAGCCCTCTTGCCCCAAGGACAGCACCGCTCACAAGCATCCCGCAGGCGCATATCGTTTCTGCCGCGCCAAGTGTTTTTGCATCACTGAAAGACAGTATGAGCGGCTCAGCCAGTACCTGGAACATTCCCATGAAAAGAGTAATCCCCGACGATACCGCCACAAGGATCAGCACCCCCTTTTTCTCACAGAGAACGCGCCATCCCTCTTTTATGCTCTGCAGAAACGTCTCATTTTTCTCCGCTGTCCTGCTTCCGATCCCCTTTCTCACGACCGCAGCGCTTATGACTGTCAGAAAAAACGTACAGATGTCGATCACAAGCAGGAGTTTTACATCACTCACCGCAAGCAGGAATCCTGCAATGACCGGAGAAAACAGATATCTCGCACTTCCCGCAAGTGATACCAGGCCGCTTGCCCGGGAGTACTCCTCTTCGGTCAGAAGATCCGTGATCGTCGCACGGAAAGAGGGCTCCAGAAGGGCTGAAAAAACAGCGCTTACAGACACTCCGATGCATATCTGCGCAAGCGATGCACCGCCGCTCATCATGCAGACCAGGATGAACAGGATGCCGAGCGCAGAACATCCGTCTCCGATCATCATAAGGAGCCTTCGGTCATAACGGTCCGCCAGAACACCCGCAGGAACGGAAAGCAGCAGCGTCGGCAGAAATCCAAGCAGCGTTACGAGCGCCATGTCTGCAGCACTTCCCGTCAGCCGGAAGATATATACCCCCAGTCCGAAGGCGGTAAGTCCGCCGCCTATGGATGAGATCAGTTCTCCCGTCCACAGAAGCATGAATTTCCTGAAATTGTCTTTTGCCTTCATCTGTCCGGTTCCTTATCTGATCAGTTCCCTGATAAAGTCCATCGTTCCCGGTTCTGCGCCGAGCAGTTTTTCCGTCATATCGATGAATACTGCGATATCACGGTCTGTATAATTTCTCTCATCAAAGGTATCATTACTGATGACAATCAGCATCCTGACCCGTTCCCGGATGTTATCACAGGAAAAGACGCCTTCCCGTATCCCTTCTTCAACCACCTCGGAGAGAATCGGTATTACCGTCTCAACCAGTCTCTGCCGGATCTTGTTATGCATGATGATGTTTTCCGGCTGCATCAGCGCACCCTCGATCGGCTGTTCTTCCGGTGCAGGGCGAAGGGACGTGACGATTCCGACGATCTTCTGCGGTACGGGAACAGGTGCTGTAAGGATCTGTCTCGCTGCTTCCGCTTCTTTATCGATCATCATCCCGATCACTTCCTCCAGAGTCTGCTCCTTGCTCCTGAAGTAATAGTAGTAAGTTCCCTTCGCTATGCCGGCTTCTTCGATGATGTCATCCACGCTGGTATTCTCGTACCCCCGGGAGACGAACATTCTGTATGCGATCTGAAGCAGTTCCTGTTTCCTTCTTTCACCCTTTTTCATCATGCAGCTCCTTTTTCGACTATTGGTCGGTTTTTAAGATACAGCACTTCCTTCTCCGTGTCAAGAACTTTTTCGACTAAGAGTCGAACAAAGAACCAGCCGGCCCGGCTGGTTCTTTGTTCATGTATATTCTCATTGTCATAGTTCAAAGCGCAGCAGCAATCGTCTCAGATATGCTCAGGATGTGAACACATGCTTATTGCCGTCTTTGACCTGGAATTCGCTGTCTGAGAGCTGTACATAGGTCGTTCCGTCTTCTTCACGCCAGTAACCGTCCGAACCCTGATAGATCTTATAAGCCTGCCCGTACTCATCATAAACGGTTACTGAAGGGTGACTGTAAAAGTCTTCCTCATATACCTCAAGCGGATAATAAGTTGTCAGTCGTTTGGTGCCTTCATAGACCTGGAAGTCCGTGTCGGAGAGCCGGACATACGCCGTTCCGCTTCTATCGCGCCAGTAGCCGTCCATGCCTTCATAGAGCGTGTAGGCTTCCCCCATTTCATCATAGACGGTCTTCACGGCTCCGGAATATGCGGTGTCGGAAGATGTCCCGCTGTCCGTTTTCTGGGCAGGCGCGGTATCTGAAAGGAAGTTGCCTGCTACATAGCCTGTCCCGCTTCCATACTCGATCTGATACCATCCGGTATCCTCACCGTTTCTCTGTACGAATCCGAGCACCCTTACAGCGGAACCATTTTTTAATGTGCCGAGGATCTGATCATCTGTCGAGCAGCCCGCCCGCACATTCAGTTCATTTGCGGTCACGTACATGGTCTTGTCCATGGATACGACAGAATACTCACTGACATGGGTCTCATTTTCCTTTTTGACAGCAACCTTTGTATCGTACTTCAGAACCTTGGCGGACATGATCGCCTGGGCGACCTCCGGAATATCTTCCGCATTCACAACCAGTCCGGTGATAATGAACACCTCATTCTGTGTGGAGAAAATTGCCTGATATACATCGACATAATGATCATCGGCGACCGCGATATCCGGAAGCTTTTCTCCGTTCGAATAATGCTCGATCGTAATGACATTTCCGCCATCGCTCAATACGATCCATTTCGTCGGATCCTCGATCTCCTCCCAGCTCTCGTCCGGAAGTTCGATCGAGAGAACGCCGTCCGATGATGTGAACGTCTCAGCCGCCGCCGGTACTGCAAAGCACAGAGCGGCAATGATTACAAGTACTGCAATGGTCGTTTTTCTGATCATAGTGCTGTCTCCTCTCATATTCATGAATATGGTTTATTTCACAGAATACTGACTGCAGGACACCCATGGTAATTCCAAAGAATACCATTGTTCACAGGTTATTATAACAGAAAGAGCAGTTTGTGAACATAATCCGGCCGGGACTCCGTCACATGCATTTCTTTCAGAAAACGGCGGCTGTTTCCAGAAGCGAAATACAGGCGTTTTCTTATTGAAAAGGCGCCGGCATACGATTACGATAATAAAACAAGAGAAGCAGTTCATTACGTCAGGTCGGGGAACAGTAAAGATGAAAATACTCCTGATACGCCACGGCAAATCCGTTATGAAATGGGAAACAAGATATACTTCTGAAGAATACAACAAGGCCTGTGAGGAATATGATAATGCAGGCATCTTTCCGATCGATGCTGCACAGGATACCGGAGACTATGAACGTATCTGCGTCAGCACCAAAAAACGTGCGGTTCAGACAGCAAAGCAGCTGTTCCCGTCCGCTCCGGAGGACATGATCCGGCAAACGCCATTGCTTGACGAGGTTCCTCTCAGGGCTTTTGACAGTTCACCGAAGAAACGCCACAGATGGGTCTATGAACTGATGGGAAGGCTTCAGTGGAGATTCGGCAGCGGGCAGGACGAATCCTATGGCGAGACAAAGGTTCGGGCAGACAGACTGATTGAAGAGATCGAAAAAGAAAACAGAAATGTAATCCTGGTATCCCACGGCTTTTTCCTGGAAGTGCTGCTGCGCCGCCTGAAAAAACGCGGAAGATACGAAGTGTATCGCAGCAGCTTAATCGGCATCGCGCCTCTTGAGAAGATCAGGGTCATCGACAAACAGCCTCATTGCGGCGGCTGCCGCCATAACTGTCCTCTGAAAAATCCAGGCTGTGTGATCGGACAGGATAAGGCAGCTCTTCTTAATCACTCTCCCTGAATTCTTTCCAGAGAGCAGTCAGTTTATCATCTCCGATCACGACGACCAGGTTTTCAAGACTCTCCTCCGCTGTTTTCCCGAGGCTGTCAACCGCTGAGAACGTCCACTCCGTTTCCGTTACGAACCGGTAAGAATCCGGGCCGTAGTTCGGTGCGGCATCAAACTGCTGCGCCAACGCAATAGCTTTCGCCAGAGAAGCTTTGGCAATGTCCCGGCTGTCTGTTCTGAGCTGTACACCGGCCAGGCAGACATGATAGATGCTGACAACCTTGTCGGCGTAGCTGGGTCTTTTCGGATTTTTCAGTCCGGATATACATTCTATTCCCCAGCTGAGTATCGCTTTCGCCGACGGATAGTCACCGCGCAGATGAAAAGCGCACGCGAATCCCAGCGTTGTATTGAAGAGCATGTCGATCAGTATGAGCAGTGAATGGGAGAGACACGGAAGCGCCGCCTTGTAATCACGGCATTTTACGGCCAGCGTCATCCCCAGCTGATGATTAAAAAGCCCTGCGGGATTATGACTTCGGAGGAGCTCAATCGCCCTGTCGGTTTCCCCCAGTTCCACATAGATAGCAGCAATATTCTGATAGACAATGATCTTATCTCCCATTGGATCCGTATTCTGATCAAAAAGGAGAAGGGAATCCTCCATCAGCCCGATCGCTCTGAGGAGCAGACCGCGGTCGTGGTTTTCCATGCCGATATTCCGGTACATGAAGGCCGCGGCTGAGACGATCTGCAGGTTATGCGGATATTTTTTCAGTGCCTTCTCCGCTTCCGCAAGACCGGTCGGATCCTTTTCACTGTTCAGTTTCCACAGCCTCGCCTGTGTAGCCTCCAGACGATTATCCCGCATCTCATATCCCAGCAGGACATCTACGGAAGTGTCAAAAAAATCCGCCATCTCCAGAATTAAACCCAGTTCCGGAGTCGACAGGCCTGCCTCCCATTTGTAGACGGCCCCGGGCGATACTCCAAGCACTTCCGCAAGCTGCTCCTGCGTCAGAGAGCGCTGCTTTCTGAAAACGCGGATGTTGTCCGCAAGTCTGATCTCCATGTTGTTCTCCTCAGCAATCTTTCCATGAAGGACAGGCCATCTTCCCTCTCCTTTTCTCTGTCTTTATCCCAAAAAATCACTTTGTGGGATGGCACGCAGATACCATAGGGCTGAAAAGGAATCAATCTTCCGGCTGTTTTCACGGAATATCCAAGGTCAATCATCCGGTCTGCCATCTTCATCATTTCTTCACGGCTTCTGCATTCAATTATCTGTTTCATGCCTCTTCCCCCTTCCCGCGAAAGATGTTGTCTGTTTTCTTAACCATATTCTACGCGGGAAGATAATCATGTTGAAGAGACCAGTAGTATGAACAGAATATTGTTTTCTCTACCGGCAGTATGAAAAAGATATCAGTTCTCTTTCAGAATCCGGAGTCCTTCTCTATAATCCTGCCCAAGGATTTCCTGTACTTTCTGAAAATCATATTTCTCATGCAGCCTGGTCTGAACCTTTAAAAATTCCTTCTTTCCATACTCTCTGATATACAAAGACTGGGCCCTGGCAGCATTTGCTCCGTCATTTGATGGCGTATAAAAGCCTTTTTCACAGGTTTCAAGTTCACTGCATTCGTAACAGGCGTCTATATTTTTTTCATTACAGCACTTTACATTGGGGCATATTCTGTCTTCGGAGTATATGGCACAGGAACAGGTATTATACTCTGTTCTGCAGCCTCCGCACCACTCCCCGAGGAAACAATGATTGCAGGATAATCCACAGATTGCAACAGGATCCGCTCCTATTCTTGCAATCCTGCAAAGCTGGTTCTTTATACGCTGCATTGCTTCTATGTGCATGATCCAGTGGCGTGAAAAAGGCATCTTGATAAGCCCTCTTACATCTTTGCCGCACCAGTAATCTATCAGCCAGAATGCATTTTCATCCTCACTGACGCACTTGCTTTCTGTCAGTTTCTGTTTTGTATCCTCACTAAACTTTCTTTTCAGATCTTTGTATTGTAATTGTAAAAGAATCCTGTCACTTGATTCTTTTACAGCCTTTGCATAGAGATAGAGTTCCTTCACATTCAGTTTCTTTGAAAACTCAGCGATATCTTCCCCTTCAAGTTCGTTACCGGTTGTGATGATGGGGGATGCTATTGCATCAAGATGACCGTCCCTGAAAAGTATCTGCTCATCC
>CADCOU010000069.1 GCA_902803155.1 uncultured Lachnospiraceae bacterium
CGAGGCCTCCGATGATCGCGCTGTCAGTATTGCTTTCCGCGCGGATATTCAGTCCGTTGGAAATTACATACATGGTCTTGTTAAGAGAAGCGACTGAATATGAGGCAGCATCCGGCTGTTCCTGTTTCTTTACAGCGACCTTGGTATCATATTTCAGGACCTTTGTCGAAATGATAGTCTTGGCGACATCCGGGATCATATCTGCATCGACAACATAACCGGTAATGATAAATACTTCGTTCTGTGTTGAGAACACTGCCTGATAAACGTTGACATAATGCTCATCTGCAACTGACATATCCGGAAGATTCTCTCCGTTTGAAAAATGATCGATCGTAATGACGTTGGCGCCATCGCTGAGAACAATCCACTTTGCAGGATCCTCCATCTCCTTCCAGTTCTCATCCGGAAGCAGAATCGACAGAACGCCGTCTTCGGAAGTGAAGGTCCGGACATTGGTCTCCTGCGCAGCCGGTTCCGCCGCCGGAGTTTCTGTCTGTTTTTCCTCAGCTGCTGCCGGAATGCCTGCTGACAACATGGCAGCTGCGATTATGGTTGCAAGTAAGGCTTTCTTTTTCATGTTTTTATACTCCTTTTTATACTCCTTCAGTTTTAAATTGTTGGCTGAGTGTCTTTCAGAACACTTTATCCACCTTGTTACGACGTTTATTTTAGCAGAATGCAAACCAGGAACACAATCAGTGCTATAATGATTCGAAGGCAGAACTATCTGCTGTGGTGCCGCCTGCGTGCAGCTTTTAACTTGCTGTAAATAATCTGAGAGAAGGAATCCTATGAATCGTACCATCCACCCATCCGGACCGCTTCGCGGCGAGATCCGGATACCGGGCGACAAGTCCATATCACATCGAGCGGTCATGTTCGGTGCTCTCGCAGAGGGGATGACGGAGGCCTCTCATTTTCTGATGAGCGCAGACTGTCTGTCCACCATCTTCTGCTTTGAAAAACTCGGCGTACGCACTGAGATCGACCGGGACGCGGATACGGTCCGTGTATACGGACGAGGACTTCACTCACTCACTGCCCCGGATTCGGTCCTATATACAGGGAATTCCGGAACGACGACACGTCTGATCAGCGGCATCCTTGCAGGCCAGGCATTTGATTCGGTCCTGACCGGTGACAGTTCGGTCTGTTCCAGACCGATGAACCGTGTGATCAGGCCGCTCACCGGGATGGGGGCTTCTGTCCGTTCGAAGAACAATAACGGATGCTGTCCGCTCCATATAAGCGGAAGAAACCTTCACGGGATCGACTATATGTCTCCCGTCGCAAGCGCTCAGGTCAAATCATGTATCCTGCTGGCAGGACTCTATGCGGATGCTGAGACCAGTGTTACGGAACCGGCACTCTCGCGCAATCATACAGAACTCATGCTTTCCGGTTTCGGAGCCTGTGTGCGCTCTGATAAAACGAATGACGGCTGGAAAGCTTCCATACAGCCGGAGCCGTCCCTTAAGGGACAGAGCCTGTCCGTGCCCGGAGACATCTCTTCCGCCGCTTATTTTATTGCCGCTGCCCTGCTTGTTCCGGGAAGCGAAGTGCTGATCCGCAATGTCGGGATCAATCCGACCCGGGCGGGGATCATCGAAGTCGTCCGCTCCATGGGAGGCAGTATAGAACTTATAAATAAGACAGCGCAGGGCGGAGAACCGGCGGCGGATATACTGGTGAGGCACTCTCCTCTCCGCGGTACCGTAATAGAAGGCGATCATATTCCTGCTCTGATCGATGAACTTCCGGTATGTGCAGTGATGGCAGCATTCGCAGACGGCCGTACTGAGATAAGGGACGCTGCGGAACTGAAAGTCAAAGAATCCGACAGGATCTCATCCACGACTGAGGCCCTGTCATCTATGGGATGTCATATTACCGCGACAGACGACGGCATGATCATTGAAGGTGGCAGACCGCTTCACGGTGCTGAGATCGACAGCCGTAAGGATCACCGCATCGCTATGAGCATGGCGGTCGCTGCCCTTGCCGCAGAGGGAGAAACAACAATAAGAGATGCCGAATGCATCGACATCTCTTATCCTGAGTTTTATCAAGACATGCAGTCCCTTGCTGAATAACCGGTCATTCCTTTCCCGGAAACTGTTCCGGAAGGTTCAGAGGTTCAGATCTTCTTCCCGAACTCTACTACTTCACAGTTCGGTCCCTGGACCAGGAAATAATAGTATCCGTTTGCCCAGAAAGGAAGGGTGCAGGGCCCCTCGATCACAGGATATTTCGTCTTCTTTATCTCTTCATATGCTTTGTCGACATCGGAAACCATAAGCGCCATATGATCGACTGCGCCGCGTTTTCCGGCTGCGTTCCCGTGTACTTCATAAGTCTCGACCACAACATCGCCGAGTCCGAAGAAGATAACGCGTCCGTTGTTGTCTTTCTCATGCAGTTTCTCAAAGCCGAGCGTCTCATAGAACTCGATCGTCGCATCCATGTCATTGGTCGGAACGCCGATGTGTTCATAACCGGTTACATATTCTGATACAGCCATAGATCCCTCCATCTCCGCATACTGTCATGCGGTTGTTTTTTTCTGTCCTGACATATACAGATAACCCGATTTGAGATGAATTGTCAAGGCAGTCGGACATTGATGCACTTATCAGGAAATGAAAATGCCGGAGGCTTTGCGCTTCCGGCATTTTAGATTTAATGATTTTTAAAATTTTCAGTCTGTACGATCACGCTGACTGGTAGGGGCCCTGCTTCACATCCTTCATGGAGAAGGAAAGTCTGCCCATCTTATCCTTGCCAAGGCATACGACTGTGACTCTGTCTCCGAGCGTCAGGACATCCTCGACACGGTTGATCCTGTGCTTAGCGATCTTGGAGATATGAACCATGCCTTCCTTGCCCGGTGCGAACTCGATGAATGCGCCGAATTCCTTGATGGAGACAACGGTTCCGGAGAGGATCTGGCCCTCTTCAAAATCAGTGGTGATAATCTTGACCATCTCGATCGCGCTGTTGATGGCATCCATATCCGTACCGCAGACATTGACGCTGCCGTCTTCATCGATATCGATCTTGGCGCCTGTGCGGGCAATGATCTCGTTGATCGTCTTGCCTCTCTGGCCGACCACATCACCGATCTTGGCGGGATCGATCGTGATCTGAACGATCTTCGGAGCATACTCGGACAGCTCTTTGCGCGGCTCTGCGATGCAGGGAGTCATCACTTCATTCAGGATGTACTCACGTGCCTGCTTCGTGCGTGCGATCGCTTCCTCAACGATCGGACGGGTAAGGCCGTGGATCTTGATATCCATCTGGATCGCGGTGATACCGTCATGAGTTCCGGCAACCTTGAAGTCCATGTCGCCGAAGAAGTCCTCAAGACCCTGAATATCGGTAAGTACCAGATAGTCGTCATCCGTATCTCCGGTCACAAGACCGCAGGAGATACCTGCAACCTGCTTCTTGATCGGAACACCGGCATCCATCAGTGACATCGTGGACGCGCAGATGGAAGCCTGGGAAGTGGAACCGTTGGATTCGA
>CADCOU010000070.1 GCA_902803155.1 uncultured Lachnospiraceae bacterium
CCAGGTTCCGTTATCCAGGAAGAAGCGGAGCACATTGGAAGCGGGGATGTCTTCGTATCCATCCTTATAATCGATGACCTTCACCACCTTGTAGCCGGCGATGCTGTCCCAGCTGCCATCCGGAGCTTCCTGGACTGCGGTTGCAGGTACCGTTGCTTCCTTCGGAAGGTTCCGGCGGACACTTTCCATCATGCGGCCGATGCGCGCGGCGCCTTCGATCCCTTTCAGAACGAGGTTCGGCTCATCTTCTGCATATGCGGCGTATTTATCAAACAGGCCTTCCAGTACCTGGAAGAGTGTCTTGCCCTGCTTTTTATAATACGCGGCGGCTTCTGCGACCAGCATGCCTGCACTGATACCGTCCTTGTCACGGATCTCGGGGCAGGCTGCATAACCGACCGATTCCTCATAACCGAACAGGTAGGAGTAGCCGTTGTCCAGAAGATAAGGAATGCGTCCGCAGATGTTCTTGAATCCGGTGAGGGCCTCAAACATCTTCACGCCATAGGCTTCCGCGATCTCGGAAGAGAGCGTGGACGTGACGATGGATTTCACCATGGCGCCTTTTTCAGGAAGCGTTCCTGCGTCTTTGCGTCCTTCCAGGATATAGTTTACCAGAAGATAGCCGGTCTGATTTCCGTTGAGCGGTACATAGGTCCCGTCATCCGCGAGAAGTTCAATCGCGAAACGGTCGGAATCCGGATCGGTCGCCATCAGGAGTTCTGCGCCGATCTTCTTGCCGAGCTCTTCGCTGAGACGGAATGCCTTGGTATCTTCCGGGTTCGGATACCCGACTGTCGTAAAGTCCGGATCCGGGTCTTTCTGCTCCGGTACAATATGGAAATTCTGGAATCCTCTCTCTTTCATCATGGTGGAGAACGGGATGGAGCCTGCACCGTTGAGTGGAGTGTAGACGATCGGGATCGTCAGGTCCAGTTCGTCTCCTTCGTGGATCGCCAGCTGCTTGACCATGTCAAGATAGATCCGGTCTTCCTTCTCACCCAGGATCGTGATCTTTCCTTCTTCTATCAGCCTGTCATATCCGGAGTAATCCACGTCGCAGTCTGTGAAGTAATCCAGGGAATCGATCTTCTCGGTCATTCCGTCGGCGACATCCGCGCTGACCTGGCAGCCGTCGTCCCAGTATACTTTGTATCCGTTGTATTCTTTCGGGTTATGGGACGCAGTGATATTGATGCCGGATACGGTGCCGAACACGCGGATCAGACAGGCGAGCTCAGGCGTCGGGCGGAGTGAAGGGAATGCATAGACGCGTATCCCTGCTTTTGCAAGAATGCACGCCGCCAGCTGAGAAAACTCCTTTGAAAAATGACGCGGATCATGAGCGATGATAACACCTTTTTCCATCGCTTCCGGACCTGCTTCGGTGATGTACTGCGCGATGCCCCTGGTCGCCCTGCCGACCGTGTAGACGTTCATGCAGTTTGTCCCTGCACCGACTATGCCGCGCAGTCCGGCCGTTCCGAAGTGCATGTCCTGGAAAAAGCATTCACGCATCTGATTTTCATCCTTCTCCAGTTCAAGAAGCTGTGCGTGAAGCGGATCCGATTCGGGAACATTTGCAAGCCACAGATTAAAACGATCTTTGTAATCCATTCAGTAATACCTCCCTTTCCCGTTGTCTGCAGCGCTTCCGCCCATCCGGAGACTGTCCGGATATGAGAAGCAACCTATGGGTTCATTTTAGCATTAAATATGATAAAATGTTAAAACCGATGAAAGATAACTGACATTTATTCTTGAAGGAGACCGGATATATGGCTGCTGACAATAACGAGAGTCTCGCGTACCTGCTCGAACAGGACCGGGAACAGGTATTTTCCAGCCTGCAGGCAGAGAGAGCATCGGACCGGGCAAGGCAGGTTCTGGAGAAGGAGACGGACCGTCTCATGTATCGCGCAGCGCAGATGACACAGGACGGCAGCAGATCACAGGCAGTGCAGGGAATGCTGCAGGTTGTCAGGAATACGCTGCCTTTCCTGGAGTCGGTCACGGAGACGGAGATCTGGGAAAAGAACGCTTCTCTGGAAGACACGAAGAAGGTGCATATCACCATCCCGGGGATCATTTCACTGATCGCAGGGGTGGTCTGTGTCGCTGCCGGCCTGCTCGGCCAGTCTGCAGCGGGGAAGATCCTCCGGCCGGGGGCGCTGCTCTGGAGCGCTGCGGGCTGCGCACTGCTGGTACTCGGAGGATATCTTGCCGGACATGGAAAGAGAAGCGGCGGCAGGAAACAGGCGCCGGTAAAGCAGACGTTTCTGATAGATCCCGCCCAGGTATGGCATGTTCTGCAGGGGATCGCCCTGACAGCGGACCACAGCCTGGACGAAGCGGAGGAATACGCGAAGCTTGAAATGGCTTCCGGCAATAAAGATGCCCGCAGTGTCCTGAATAAGGAAGAGATGACGTTTTTTGCGGAGCTTCTGGAAAATGCGTATGCCAGGAGAAGAAGCGATCCGGAGGATGAAGCCCTGCGTGAGCAGGTGGAGAGCATCCGGTATTACCTGCATACCAGAGGGGTTGAGACGGCGGATTATACGCAGCAGGATGCGGAATGGTTCGAACTGCTCCCGTCCGGAGGCAAGAGCGCCACGATCCGTCCTGCCATGCTTTCAGACGGTGTGCTGATCCGGAAAGGACTGGCAACCCGCTGAGTGACTCCTGAAACCTGCCGCCTGAAAAGAGGCGGTATAAAATAGATTGAAATGCAGCATACAGAGGATAGCTATGGAACGTTACTATGGATTTGATCTGGGTGATGCAGAGAGCGCGATCGCCCGCCTCGGAAGGGGAAGCTCGGTCCAGGAGCCGGAGATTCTGCCGGTCTGTGATGCCCTGAGCTTTATCACGGCGTTTGCCAGACAGAGGGAAGGGGATCTTCTGATCGGGGAGAGCGCCTGCTATGCTTCGGATGTTCTGGAGCGGAAACTCCGTTTCAAGAGCAGATTTCTGACAGATCCCGAGAGTACGAAGGATGTGCGTACCTTTGTGTCCGGGGTGCTCTCTCAGCTGATCCGGGACGGCAACCTGGTACAGGGGGAAGACTCCTGCTTTTATGCCGGCTGTCCGGCCGGATGGAACAAGGCGGATCGTGAACGCTACCGCAGGATCTTTGAGGATGCGGGGTATCCTCCGGTCCGGATCATATCGGAGTCCAGGGCCGCCCTCATTTCCGCCTGCCGTTCCAGGCACCTTCAGGTTGCCTATGACATCCTGTCCAAGCCTGTGCTGGTCGTGGACGCGGGATCCTCGACGACCGATTTCGCCTTTATCGAATCAGGCAGGGAAGCAGAACTGCAGACCGCGGGCGAGGTGATGCTCGGCGGCGGTATCATGGACCGCATGCTTCTGGAAGAGAGTGTGAAAGCCAGTCCGGACAGGGCAGCGATCGAAGTGATCTTTGAACAGAGCGAGGCATGGAAGAATTACTGTGAATTCGCGGCCCGCCGCCTGAAGGAAAAATACTTCGGCGATGAGGATTACTGGGCGGAGCGCTCCTGCAGCAGGAGTATAGAGATCCTCTACGAGGGCAGCCATACTCTGACGATCCGCATGGACCGGACGATGGCGGACCGTATCCTGCACGCACCGGCACCGGGGCTTGACGGCGCCTCCTTCAAAGAGGCATTCTGCAGCAGTCTGGAACAGATCCGGGTAAAGATCCCGGATGTGTCTCCGGAACTGATCTTCCTGACCGGCGGCGTATCGAAGCTGCCTGCGATTGCAGAATGGTGTCAGGAAACCTTCCCGGAATCGGTGGTCGTCACCACTCCGCAGCCTGAGTTTTCTGTGGCAAGGGGTCTGGCGAACTGCGGACGCATCGACGAAGATGTGAGAGCTTTCCGCAGGGAGGTAGAGGACCTCATCGACACGAGCACGGTTGAAAACATTGTTTCCGGTCATATGGAGGATCTGTACCGCCGGGTCGTGGACGCGCTCGTGGATCCGATCCTGGATACGGCAGTCATGAATGTGTTTGACCGTTGGAGGTCAGGTGAGATCAGCCGTCTGTCAGAGATTGATGAAGAACTGGCAAAGGAGATCGAGTATTACCTCAGAGGCGAGGAAGCGCAGAAAAAGCTGGTGGAAACGATCTCTTCCTGGCTGAGCCCCGTGGCATACGCACTGGAGGAGTATACGATGCCGATCTGTGTAAGGCACAATGTTCCTTACAGGGCGCTGAACCTGAACAGCTATCTGTCCCTGACCGACATCGATATACGGATTGATACGAAAGATATATTCGCCATCGACCAGATCACCTGGATGATCAATGCGATCATTTCCATCCTGGTGGGACTGCTCTGCGGCGGC
>CADCOU010000071.1 GCA_902803155.1 uncultured Lachnospiraceae bacterium
CTGGATCTCGGAAGGATCTTTCCAGTCCGCGCGCAGAGTCCTGTCTCCGCTCATACCGGTCAGACCTGCCGGATTGCCGGCCTCATCGATCCATCCGCCGATTACTTTTCCGTCATGTTCAAAGACTGGATAATCGGTTACATCATATGTACCGTCTTCCTTCTTCGGGACGATCAGATGATGTATAAGGCTGCCGTTATCGCCCGCAGTAGAGAATCCGAAATCAAAGGCAACAACCTGCACACCGTACGGGCAATAATGCGCATAGAGGGTAATATCCTTTTCTACAGTATCTGTCGGGAATACTCTCTTCGCATCATCGCCGGGTCCGTCAAACCATCCGCAGAAACTCGCTCCGTCTTTTGACGCCTTCATGTCGAAATGACTGTACCATTCACCCTTCCGCCTTACAATGCTGATGGAATCCGTAAGGTTGCCTCCGTTTGCATCATACGATACGGTGCAGGGGGTTACGTCAGACAAAGACTTAAACACTATCGCTGCATTGTCGTTTTCGAGCGTTCCCTGAACTTTCATGTTCAGCCACAGTGAATTGCCGTTATTGATATACAGCACGATATCGCAGGCAGCTCCCGGCATGGTATTCACCTTGGCAAAGATACTCTTGATCGTCCCGTCTGCTTCGATCTCGATCGGTTCTCTCAGTCCGGTTCCCGGACGGACATAGTCCATCCTGTATCCGAAACTTCCGCCGGTAATGGCGTCAACAACCATGCGGAAGCTCTTCTCCGGCTCGATCACTACGGACTCTCCGCCGTTAATGCTTATGGAAAAGCCTTCAATATCTTCATGGGCATCGACGATCTTCTGTTTCAGCTTCTTTTCCTCCGGATTCTCCGGAATCGCTGTCGAATGATTCTGTGTCGCCGAGCTGTTATCTGAACCGGATGCCGTTCCAGATGCGGCCGTCTCCGGCTGCGGCGCAGGAGTTTCGGTCTGTGCAGGCGCTTCCGTCTGCGGTGCGGGGGGTTCCGTCTGCGGTGCCGGCGTCTCCGGCTGCGGCGCGGGTGTCTCCGGCTGCGGTGCCGGCGTCTCCGGCTGCGGCGCGGGTGTCTCCGGCTGCGGCGCGGGTGTCTCCGGTTCCTGTTGTGGGCTGCCCTCGTCTGCTGCCTGCATGATATTTCCCGTCTCCTGTCCGGCGCAGACAGATGAACACATCATAACTGACGCAAGCATGATAACTGCAAATTTCCTGTACGTTTTTCTGATCATCTTATACACCCCTTTTAATTATCTGCTTTAGAAATCTGTTTTTAGAATAGTACTACCCTTGTCTTGTAAGGAAGATACCAGTAAACGAAATTGTAATCTCTGTGCTTCATCGCTATACAGCCGTGAGTGGACGGATACAGAACATTTCCCCTGTAATGAATCTGATTGCCGCCGGCTTTTGAAGCGTAACTGATGCCTCTCCCCATGTCTTTCTTATGTATATAGTGCGTCTGGATCGAACAGCTGTTGAGAGAATAACAGTCATTCGGAAGGCCGCCGCCGGTATAGGCGCCGGTCGTGATATTAAGGACGTATTTGCATACCCATTTCCCTGAGACATTTGTCAGGATCCATCCATGCTGATTGAACTTGGATGCCACGAACATATATTTTGTCTTGCTGGTAATATGTTTGGAAGCCACCCACTCTTCGACCTGCGCGTCGGTATAGGCTGTGGAGGAATTATAGATATAATACTGTACGCTGAGCTTTTTGACCGGAATATAGACAGTCCGCCTGTTTTTCAGGCGGCAGACCGCTTTGCCGTTTCGGCGCGGAAAATATAGAATGACGACCTTCTGCCCCTTTTTAACCTTGACCTTACTCATCACGGAATCCGCGGACATAGCCTCATATGTCGTCTTGACCTTGGCCATATAGTACATTCCGTGCACATAATCAAGCGCCCCGTCCAGCCCCCAGGCGGACAGATTCACCTTTTTGCCGTGTGATTTTCTGATCGCTCGGCTTGCGACAGTATTCGTTCCGGACACCTTGACCGAGCCAAACTTTGCAGCCTTCCTGGTAACGGGATCATCCACGCCTGCAGCGCCGCAGTAAGACGGCAGCACCAAGGCGATCACAAGCAGAAGAAGCAGCAACCGTACTTTTTTCAATTGAGAATCACCCCTTTTCTGTATTCATAACTCCCCACGCTAGTTTACCACGAATTTCAAAATATCTCACCTAAAAAAGTCTTAAATCTTATTCGGAATGCTATTTTTCAGTGAAATTTCCCGTTTTTGACGCGACAAGCTCCGTCCAGCAGGCACGAAACCCGCTGTCTATCGCAATATTCTGGGACAGAATATGAGAAAATGCGGTCCCGTAATAGGGTATACGGCCTCTCTTCAGGATCTCATTCTTCAGCAGTGTTACCAGC
>CADCOU010000072.1 GCA_902803155.1 uncultured Lachnospiraceae bacterium
CGCCTTTTGCGTATTCAAAGAACACATCCGGTTCCCTGTGCGCGGAGATGATCGTCATCTCATAGTCTATGCCGAATTCTTCCAGGATATCCGCAGCCTTTGCCATGACGTCCATATCCGAATCCGAACCCATTACGATACCGACAAGAGCCATATTCTGTCACCTCATTCTTTCCTGTCTCCGACACTCCTCCGTCTCTGTATACGCCTGAACGGCAATTTTCTGCACAGTGTCCGTCAGCCTGCCAGACCTGCGCAGAAAACAATGAACCACACGGCCACCATAAAGCCGCCCATAAGAGTTCCGACTTTGCTCAGTGCATAGGATTCATTTCTCTCGCGGAAACTCTCAAGGCCTGCCACCATCCCGTAGAAGCCCATCACAAATCCGGAGAATCCCAGTGCACCGATCCACTGCGGCGCCTTCCCTGCCATCACCATACAGATAAATGCGGTCGACAGGAAGATGATAGCGGAGATCGCTCCTGCAACGGTCGAAAGGATCCCCCGTCCGTACCGGCTGCGGTCCTCGAATCTGTACTTTTTCGTCTTCTTTGTCATATATCCGGTTGCTCCCTGTGCCTTATCTTTCCCGCTTTCCGCGATTCCGGAGGACTGTACATTTCCGGAGCAGGGCGAACAGGAGATATCCGATCGCGCAGCCCAGCGTATTCAGCAGCACGTCGTCCACGTCGCAGCTTCCTCTGCGGGTCGCAAACTGGATGAGTTCCACTGTCACGGACAGTATCATCCCGTATGCAAGCGTTACCTGAAAATGTCTGAACACCCTGTGCAGAACCGGAAGGATCGCCCCGAACGGAACAAACAGAAGGACATTGCCGTAGACATTCAGAAACACCGCCCAGTTCCCCAGCGTATCCCGGTTCTCCAGAAACCGGCGGATCTCCAGCAGCGGAACACGGTTCACGCGATACTCCGCATCTGCACCTCTCCCGTAGCGTTCTGCAAAAAACAGCAGATAAACCAGAAGTGCCAGATACGCCAGAAAGAGGATCGTGCCCAGAACACGAATACGCTTCTCAGTCTGTTTCTTCATCAGAACAGGACATTCTTCTTCTGCCCCAGCAGCATCGCGCCGCTTACGATCGTCATAACCCCGGTCACCACGCCCACGACGACTATGATGATCCCTGCCGTCAGTGCGATCACTCCGGTTGCACTCATTGTCTTGTAGATCTTTTCTCCGTTTTCCATGTCATACCTCTCCTGTTTTGTATTCTGCCTGATCCATTCCGCATCGGCATCGGTGTCATCTGACCCCGTACTCTTCGTAATATGCATCGATCGCGGTTTTCAGTTTTTCATCGATCACCGTTCCGTACAGATGCTCCACTACCTCTTTCATCGTGACGATCGCCGTTGTTTCTATGCCAAAGTTCTCCCTTATTTCATCCAGGGCGCTCTTCTCCCCGGTCCCTCTCTCGCAGCGGTCCACCGAGACCACCAGGCCGAGGACCTCTGCGTCCGCCTGGCCCTGAATGATCGGGAGCGTTTCCCGGATCGATGTCCCTGCCGTGGTAACGTCTTCTATCAGAATAACCCGGTCGCCGTCCTGGATCGGCCCGCCGAGCAGGATCCCCCTGTCGCCGTGATCTTTGATCTCCTTGCGGTTGGAACAGTAGCGGACGTCTTTGCCATATTTTAACGCGATCGCGATCGCTGTCGCAGTACTGAGCGGGATCCCTTTATAGGCCGGTCCGAACAGAACGTCAAAATCCGTTCCGAATTTTGCTTCGATCGCCTGTGCGTAGTATTCCCCGAGTCTTGCAAGCTGGCTTCCGGTGCGGTAAAACCCGGTATTGACAAAAAACGGGGTCTTCCGGCCGCTTTTCGTCACGAAGTCGCCGAAACGGAGAACCTGGCAGTCAACCATAAAGTCGATGAATTCTTCCTTGTATCGTTCCATACTGTACCTCTTCCTGCTGCGCGCACTCCATCCCTGCATGCCCGGACCATTTACAGGCATCTCCCACCGGAAAGGGACTCCGCAGACGTTATTTTACACACCCGATCAGTTCACGTATGTCTGCAATGTTATTTTCTATCAGATACTGCTCTATTCCGTCAATGACCCTGAGGACAGTTGTC
>CADCOU010000073.1 GCA_902803155.1 uncultured Lachnospiraceae bacterium
CCGTGATCCAGCAGGAGGTTCGCCAGTTTCGGATAATCCTGCGGCCCTTTCATCTTCGGTCTGCAGGATCTTCCGATCCCGTCGAAATCAGAGCCGAGCGCGATGCAGTCAATGCCGCCGACATCCCTCATATGGCCGATATGAGCCAGGTAGTCCTCCACCCTGCTCTCCGTCGCTCCGTCATACAGGAACCGCGGATACTGGTTCAGTCCGATGACACCGCCCTTCTCAGCGAGGATCCGGATCATATCATCCGTCAGATTGCGCGGATGGGAACAGATCGCACGGCAGTTGGAATGGCTCGCGACGAAAGGCTTCTCCGAAAGCTCTGCGACGTCCATAAATCCTCCGTCTGATAGATGGCTCACATCGATAATGATCCCCAGGCGGTTCATCTCCCTGACAGCTTCTTTTCCGAACTCCGTCAGCCCCCTGTTCATCAGGTCCTGTGACACATATTTTCCTCCGGGCGTATTCGGATAACCAAAACAGTTCTCGAAATTCCATGTCAGCGTAATCAGACGCACGCCAAGCCGCCGGTACAGCTCCAGCCTTCTCATATCTCCGTTGACGTCACGTCCGTCCTCGATTGTAAGTACCGCACTGATCTTCCCGGAAACTTCATTGGTCTCAAGTTCATCGACGCTCCGGCACAGCGCGATATGGTCGGGGTGAAGCGCGCATGTATTGTGCAAAATCCCCGCAAGCCTTTTGATATGCTTCCAGTCCCCCTCATAAAGAGAGCCCAGAGTCTGCACCGTAGTGATCTTCGGAAGGCAGATCGCAAAAAACTGCGCTTTCGCCCCTCCCTTCTTCAGTTTCACAACGTCCAACATCTCCAGCGGCAGCTGATACAGATCATGCTGGAAATGCATATTTGCCTGTGTCAGTGTGTCACAGTGCATATCGATGAACGGTACCATATGTTCCTCCTTATGCATGCCGGCGGACGCAATCGCCGTAATGCGAATATGCGTCCGCCTGATGCATCTGTATTCCTGTCCCGGCCGGATCCGGTCAGCACCCGGATCCTCGGATTATTTATTGTACATTATCAACCGTCCCGGCACGGTTCATTTCTGCAGGATACCGCTCTCTCAGGTATCTGTGCCGGCTGCAGCTTCAGATATCCAGCAGTTTGCTGTACTCAGCCAGTGCCCCGTCTGTATCACCCGCAAGCACGCGCTTCGCGAGCACCTTGCCGAGCTGTACGCCTTCCTGGTCAAAGCTGTTCACATTCCATACGAAGCCCTGGAACATAACCTTGTTCTCGAAATGCGCAAGCAGGGTTCCGAGTGCTTCCGGTGTCAGCTGGTCGCCGACGATGATGCTCGAAGGTCTCCCGCCTGCAAAATACTTATTCCGGTTGTCATCATCCTTACCGCATGCAAACGCCACGATCTGTGCCGCAACGTTCGCGCAGAGCTTCTGCTGGCTGGTGCTGTCCTCGATGAGGACGTCATTTTCCATCTGGCTCTTCCTGAATCCGACGAACTGCAGCGGAACGATATCCGTCCCCTGATGCAGGAGCTGGTAGAAGGAATGCTGGCCGTTTGTTCCGGGTTCACCGAAGATAACCGGGCCGGTCTTATAATCCACCGGCTCACCAAAACGGTTCACACTCTTGCCGTTCGATTCCATATCGAGCTGCTGCAGATGCGCCGGGAAGCGGGAAAGCGCCTGTGAATACGGCAGTACAGCGGTTACCCCGTATCCGAGGAAATTGCGCTCATATACGCCGATCAGCGCATCAAGCATGGCGGCATTCTTCCGGATATCCTTCTCTGTGGCTGCCTTATCCGCGTCTGCCGCGCCTGCCTGGATCCTCGCGAAAACTTCCGGTCCGAACGCGAGCGCCAGGATCACGCCGCCGACAGCAGACATCGCGGAATACCTTCCGCCGATATAATCATCGATATAGAAAGAATCCAGGTAGTCCGGATTATTCGCCAGCGGAGAAGTCGCACTCGTGACTGCCACCATATGACAGGACGGATCCAGACCGGCCTTCTTCAGCGCATCCTTGCAGAAAGTCTCATTGGTCAGGGTCTCCAGCGTGGTGCCGGACTTGGAGACCAGAACAAACAGAGCATGCGCCAGGTCAATGCCGCTCAGGACTGCCGACGCATCGTCCGGATCGACATTGCTGATGAACTTTGCTTCCATCTTCAGCGTATCGTTGACCTTTGCCCAACTCTCAAGACTCAGGTAGAGCGCTCTCGGACCCAGATCGCTTCCGCCAATGCCGACCTGGACGGCAGTGGTGAACTTCTCGCCGTTCTCATTGACGATCTCACCTTTATGGATCTTCCGGGCGAATGCATCTGCCCGACTCTGCTGCTCTGCATAGAATTCACGTTTATTCTCACCGTCCGCGATCACATCCTGTCCGAGCTGTCCGCGGGTGAGCTGATGCAGCACCAGCCTCTTCTCACCCGTGTTGATGACCTCGCCGTTATAGAGCGCTTCATATTTCTCCTGAAGCTGGGCCTCATCTGCCAGTTCCTGGAGAATGTCGATCAATCCGTCGTCAACTGCCTTCGCCGCGTAACTGTACACCATTCCGGAGGCCATCGGAACCTGATAGTTCTTCACCCGCTCAGCGCCGTTTTCCCCGCTGAGCTCAGCCTTGACATCAACCCTTCCGGCCCCGGCCAGTTTCTTATACGATTCCAGTTTCGAGAAGTTTTCCCACTTCATAGTACTGATTCTCCTTTTCTCTTTTTCATGAATTGCAGTGAAATGTACGCACCCTGTTTCCCGGAAACAGGCGGCACATCAGACCCGCCTTTATCATACCGAAAATAACGGATATTCACAAGTTCTTATGACGGATGTCTCAGCGGATGACATTTCTCAGAGTGCCGATTCCTTCGATCCTGCACTCCACGACATCCCCTTCATTCAGGAAGGTCGGAGGCGTCATGCCCATCCCGACACCAGCCGGCGTTCCGGTCGCTATAATCGTTCCCGCCTTCAGCGTCATTCCCTCGGAAAGCATCGAGATGATGTCCGCAATGCCGGCAATCAGGTTCTCCGTATTGGAATCCTGTCTCACTTCACCGTTCACCAGACAGCTGATTCCGATCTTCGGCGGAAATGAAAACTCATCCACACTTACGATGCACGGTCCCATCGGGGTAAATCCGTCGAGGCTCTTGCCGAAATACCACTGCTTATGGCGCGTCTGCAGGTTTCTCGCGCTCACATCATTTACGATCGTATAGCCGAAGATATAATCCGCGACATCTTCCTTCTCCACCTTCCAGGCATCTTTTCCGATCACTACGCCGAGCTCGCATTCATAGTCCAGAGAATCCACCAGCCCCTTATAGGAAGGAATATCCGCATCCGGACCCTGTGAATAGTTCACCCTCTTGGAAAAGAAGATCGGATACGGGCGTTCTCCGCCGAATGCTTCCGTTGAAAAACGGTTCGCCTCCACAGCATGCGCCGCATAGTTGATCCCCAGGCACAGGACATCCTGCTCCGGTCTTGGGACAGGGGACAGAATCTTCACGCCTGGAGCCGCCGGTACTGCGTCCTCCGGAATGGAATCGACCCCGCCTGAGCGGATCAGGTCATTCATGTCTGAAAACTGCGGAAGGACGAACAGTTCCTTCCCGTCCGCGCTGACCGCTGTCTTCTCTTCACCGTTAATCTCGACCGTATAGTATCTCATATTTCCTCTGTCTCCTCCTGAACTGAATAAGGGTGCTGACTGGAGCATAAGAGCGCCGACCGGCCGGATTCACATGCTCAATATACCTGATATCCGCCATTCAGACAAAGCTGCTGAGCAGATAGATCAGGGGCGAATTCCAGTATATGGTCACTTCATTGGTAGAATAACTCTGTGCACTGTCCACGTAGCACATGGAAGGAGCCTGGCCCGCAAGCACTCCCTTCGCGTACGGATCTTCCAGATTGCTGTCCGGTCCGCCGGCCAGCATGCCCTTCATCGCCGCGCCAACTGCCTGCGAAGGCCTGTGATGCGGATGCTGCGGGGAGTTTGTCCCCTCTCCGGACACAAAGCAGATCCCGAGCGCGTTTGCCCCGAGCAGATAGTCCAGGTGACGTTTTGCCAGTACCTCATAGGAAGCATCGCCTGTGATCCGCGAAGCCATCAGAAGCGTCATCCCGTTGTTGGCGACCGTCATGTTGGAGCCCCAGGGATAATTATCCTTAAGAGTCATATAGTAACCGTCTTTCGCGGCGTTCTTCACAAGACCGTCCGCCGCACGGACCAGCTTCTGACCGCATGCTTCTATCAGTCCGGCGATCTCATCGTCCGTCGTTTCATTCTCACCTTCCGTTTCATCTTCACCTGTCGCTGCGTGCGCGTCTTCCGTTTTATGTTCTCCTGCTGCTCCGTCCGTACCGGACTTCCACAGATCCCACAGTGCATACGATTCGATCTGTGCCCATCCGAGATTCGGGGAAGTATACGGATTGAACCTTTCCAGAAGGGCATCCTTCACCTCCGTCCTGCCCGCCAGATACAGCTCTGCGGCAGCCCACAGGATCTCGTCGTTCGTCCCTTTGTCCGGATACTCTCCGGTCACGATCTCCTCCGGATTGGAGAATCCCGAAAGGTCATTGGAATCCTTTATATAATCCCATGCGCGAAGTGCCCCCTCCAGCGCCCGGTCCGCAAACGCCCCGTCAATCGTCCGGTACACTACGGAAGCTTTTGCCATAACTGCTGCGAAGTCCCCGGTCGCAGTCGTCGATATCGGGGAGAGGATCAGCTGATCCGTCTCATCCTGCGGCATCACTTCTCCCGGAAATGCACTGCAGGTCACCTTATGCCAGACACCTCCGGTCTCCTCGTCCTGCATCTTCAGCATCCAGTCCAGTTCATACCGGGCCTCGTCCAGAAGGTCGGGAATACCGTTTCCGCTCTCCGGGATCCCTGCATCATCAAAGACCTGATCATGATCCTCGTACGCAAGCATCAGATCCATCGCAGCCTTCGCCCCGGAAACCACATATCTGCCATAGTCACCGGCGTCATGCCATCCGCCGCTGACATCCTTCATCCGGTCGCTTCCGTAGACAAGGGCTTCTCCCGTATGGCAGGCAGGGTGCGCATAGATGCCCGCATCTTCCCCGGAAAGCTCTGTCCCGCATCTCTGCAGATACAGCATCCGCACCACATCACGATACAGCTGGCCATATACATCCGCCGCGATCCGGAAGGAGTATGACTCTTCCTTCAGATCTCCACTCTCCACCAGGATATGGTAATTCCCCTCCTCACGGAAAGAGGAAAAGTCTCCCCGTTTTATTCTGGTCCCGGACGCTTTGTCATACATCGCCTTCTCAAAGGATCCTTCATATACCGTGTCACCGGTCTCCTTATTAATTACATAGAAAGCACCTTCCTCACTGTCTTCCTTCACTATGACTGTCTTACAGTCTTCCGGACGGTAACCGATCTGGCTCAGAACGACCTCCGGGTATTCAGGAAGAGCTTCCGTATGGACTGCATCGGAATCATCCCTGATGGTAAGCCTGATATTATCGATATATACGTGATGCTCTCCGGGATCCTCCGTCATATCATCCGTCCTTCCCATGTTGAATACGATCCTCGGAGCCGGGTTCGAATCCTCCTGCATGGTCCAGTCCACACTGAAGTGAAGGACCTCCGGTCCTACATCCAGCCATTCTCCCTGGTATGCATGGTAATCACCGCCGTTCAGCTGCAGGCGGTATTCCACCTGACGTTCTATATCGCTGGAAATGTCAAAACTGTACGTATACACACAGTTCTGATCCAGCGCAAACCCGTCCCAGTAGACCTGATTCGCGTAGTCGAGCGACCCGCAGTTTGTGATCAAAACATCCAGCATGCCATCCGTGTTGGCAATCTCACAGGATCCTCCGTTCGTATAGATGGTAAAGCCGTCGGTCTCCCCGTCATCGAAATCGATCGACACCAGGTCAGTCCCGCTTCCGACTCCTTCCGACTCTACATCCTGAGCCATGACCTGTACGGGGGCCGCCGCTCCGGCAAACAGTACAGTACTCATGACAATTCCTGCAGCGATATATCCTGGCCTGTTTCTCAATCCGTTCCGTCTCATAACTGCAGCACTCCCTCTCTTCCTTATATTTACCAGATTCTTTCCTGCTGTATCATCGCATCCAGACTGCGGTCCAGATCATCATATGTCTGTGCGAAATCCCCGGTATACCACGGATCGGCAACCTCCCGCTCCAAGCCGATGTAATTCAGCATCTTCCGGAACTTTCCGTCCGGATCATCCCCTAAGATCCTGTGCATATTATGCAGGTTCCAGTCATCCATCCCGACCAGAAGATCGTATCTGTCATAATCATCCCTGACGATCTGCCTGGCCCGGTGATGCCCGAAAGGAATCCCCTTCTTAGTGAGCATCCTCTTAGCCGGAGGATACATCTCATTCCCGATCTCCTCCCGGGAAGTCGCAGCAGAATCCACATAAAACTGATCCTCCAGTCTAAGACTGCGGATCTTATCCTCAAACATATATTGCGCCATAACAGATCTGCAGATGTTGCCGTGGCATATAAATAACACTTTTTTCATGCTCATTCCTATCTTGTCTTATCTCGATTTTTCCCGTATTTACGCGGTTTTTTGGATGTTTCCCATTTTTCCTGTTTTTTATTTTTTCGGCTTTTCTCGGTATAAAACGGTATGTTTTCCCCTTCAAATGGTCTAGTAAATGGTCTAATAAACCCCGATTTTTACTCAATTAGACCATTTGCGTTTTTTCCAGTGTTTATGCGGGTTTCAAGGCTTTTTTGATGTCTATTGACCAGAATTTCAAATCATTTTAGACCACAATTAGACCACTGATTTTTGGGCCATGGGAAGGTCAGTTGAATTTCCTGATCTTTACGACATCCTGTTTCTTCCCCAATTTACGAAGCTCCTCATCCGCTTTTTGCTGCTTCTTCATCAACTGCTCCAATTCCTCTTTGGCATCTTCCAGCTTTATGTGTGTATAGGTGTTGAGTGTGACGCTGATATCAGAATGCCCCATCAGATACTGGAGGGTTTTCGGATTCATGCCGCTCTTTGCCATGTTGGAACAATAAGTGTGACGGCACACATGTGGGGTTATTTTGGGAAGCTGATCCTTATAGATC
>CADCOU010000074.1 GCA_902803155.1 uncultured Lachnospiraceae bacterium
TATTGAGAAATGTGAGATGAGGATAGCACAGCGATATGCAAATAACAACGCTGTTTGCACAGCGTTGTTTATGCATAAGAGAATTGTTAATACTGCTGTTTTATTACAAGGTTTTCGTTCCGAACACCTTGTAATAATGTTCCTGCACCTTTCTGATCGCAGCGTTCGTATCTTCCTTGGCAGCGAAGTAATCAGCTGTTTCCGGCGCCCTTGCCGCATCCAGCGCAGCCACATAGAAATCCGTACAGATATTGATCTTGGAAATGCCCTCCTTTGCACAGCGTGCAAGATTATCATCCCCTGTGCCGGAGCCGCCGTGCAGAACAAGCGGGGTTTCGGGAAGCGCGTCTGCGATCCCGTGCAGTACTTCAAAATTCAGTTTGGGCGTCCCTGTCTTATACACTCCGTGAGAGGTTCCGATGGAGACTGCCAGGGAATCACAGCCTGAGAGTGCAACAAAGCGGGCTGCTTCTTCCGGCTGGGTATACAGCGAATTATCACTCTCCGCCGCGTTGGAGCCCACATGCCCGATCTCTGCTTCCACTTGAACACCGCGCCTGTGCGCTTCCTGCACGACTCCCTTTGTCACCCGGACATTTCCGTCAAAATCCATCATCGATGCATCGATCATAACGGAAGTAAATCCCAGTTCCATGGCACGCATACAGTATTCCGGCTCCATTCCGTGATCCAGATGAAGAATTATCGGAGCATCATACTTACCTGAAAGATATTTTCCGACCAGGGCAGCCTCTTCGAGAGAGATCATGGTCTGGTGTACCTCGGCAAAACTGAGTATGAGCGGAAGTCTGCTCCTTTCTGCGGTCTCGCAGAATACCCGGGCGGAATCCAGATCAATAAAGTTGCAGGAAGGAACCGCGTATTTTCCTGCCTTTGCCTTCATCAGAACTTCTTTTGCATTTGTTACCAGCATGTAAGTGTCTCCTCTCCTCAGAATACGATCTCGAATTTCTTGTCGTCATCCAGATCGACATAGCAGAAGTCATTGGCATAGCACCTCTCCGGCAGCACTATCAGCGCATGCAGTTCCTTCTCGTGAACCGGAAGCGGAGTCAGGTGATACACTGCAGGATTCAGTACGATAATTGTCCCTTTCGGTATGATGAATGCCTTCGTCTGGCTGACATCGAATTCTCCTCCTGCCGGTGTTACATGCATGACTGCATCATCATTGACAGGCATCATTCCCTCACAGCTGTGGTTATGCCATTCCACACCTTCAACCACATAGCCGTGGCCGCGTACTGTCAATGGGGATAAGCCGAGGGGAAGTCCGGATTCTGTGTAATACTTCGCCTGATCACGGTAGAAATCATGGAACTCGCCTCCCAGATGACAACCGGTCGGTTCCATTATATCTGTGAATGTTCCGAATGGCGCAAATGCTTCAATGGTAAGTGGTTCGGCTTTAACCTGCTGCATAATCATGTCTCCTTTCAAAAGTTGCTGCAATGGATTGCGGTCTTCAGTAATTCTGTCTTCCGAAATCCTGAATCACTCTCCGACAAGTGTCAGGATGCATTTTCTGCTCCTGGGACGCAGATCATCAAAATCAACAAAATAAATATAGCCCCACTGCCCTGTCTGCGGAATACCGTCAATCACGGCAAAGCTTTCACTTGCTCCAAGCAGAGAAGCTCTCAGATGCGAATGGGCATTCAGAAGCGTCCGCATATCCTCGTGAACATCCGGGTCCATCCTGTCCCCGAATTCCTGATGAAGCGGGCCCGGGTAGCGATAGTAGTAATCGTCGGATTCCTGCTTGGGAAACACCTTCGTGAGACCGCGATTCAGATCAACCTGCAGGAATTCATCGCCCTTGATGTCCCGGTCATGGACCATCTCCTCAAAAATCACAGCGCAGGTCGTATGTGCGGACTGCACATTCAGAATCCCGTTCTGTATACCGCTCTCACGGACGAACTCAAAAACCTCATCTTTGATATTGATATATTCGGTCTTTTTTCCCCTGGTCTCAAATTTCAGAATCTTGTGTTTAACCATAGAAAAACCTCTTTTCTCCTGATCAGATCAGAAACTTTCCGTCTTTAAAGATCAGTCTCCCGTCAAGGAACACTTCCGATTCCGTCCGGGTATCCTTGATCAGATCCCAGTGAATCGGGGAACTGTAGTTCCCGTCATAAGGTCTGCCCAATGCCAGATGCATCGTCCCGCCGATCTTTTCATCGATCAGCACATCCGTCGTACAGATGTCGATAAACGGATTTGTCCCGAACGCGGCCTCGCCTGCACGGTCCGCATTTTCATTATCACGGATGATCATGTTCAGGAATTCAGCATTGGTCTCAGCGTCCGCATGAATGACATGCCCTTTCTCGAATTCGAGATACACACCGTTCATTACTCTCCCGCCGAGTGTCGCAGGCAATTCAAAGAAAATGTGTCCTTCCACGCTCTCCCACTTCGGCGTCACGTAGGTCTCACCGTCCGGGATATTCTGCGTGTTATCCATGACGATCCATTTATTGGAGCCAGTCCGGAACGTAAGGTCTGTTTTTCTTCCGATGATATGTATCTCGTCACCCTGGTCCAGGATATCCGCGATCCTCTGGTTCTCTTTTTTATATGCTTCCCAGTCAAGGGAACATGCGTCAAAGAAGAGATCCATCATCTTTT
The DNA here is from genome assembly GCA_902803155.1 of uncultured Lachnospiraceae bacterium. GTDB lineage: Bacteria > Bacillota > Clostridia > Lachnospirales > Lachnospiraceae > Porcincola. The sequence goes on from CADCOU010000074.1 coordinate 2,659, forward strand.
CATAACTGACATGGGCCTGTTGGGCAAAATGTTCATTCGGTACCCTGACCAGCGCCCATCTGGTCTTCTGCCAGCGCAGGGTACTGATCTTTCCCATCGCCTTCTGGTAGAGGGCGACCTTCTCTGCCGGGATATCCCAGCACTCATCCAGATTGAACGCACCACGGAGTCCAAGGTAACAGTCTGCCCACTCCATGCCGAATGCTTCGACCTCGGGAACCCAGCCGATCTGTTCTTCATTTCCGAAGGAAAGGATGCGGTGCTTGATGGCCTCGCTCATGTACTGGATCTGCGCAAAACCGCCCGCTTTGATCACCTCCGCGTACACGGCTTCCGCCAGAGCAACCGTCTCAGGCTCCAGCATCATGATCATGACTTTCTCACCAGGCTTCACCTTCAGTGAGTAATTGACCAGTGATTCCCCCAGCTTCTGCCAGCGCTTATCCGTAGCTCTCATTTGATTCCTCCAACGTTACTGTTCACGGCCGGTTCATGGTATACGGAGACAGGATCATAAGCAGTATGGTTCCGTCAGAAATAACTTCTCAGGAAACGCGCGACCTCCGCGGCATATCCGATATAATCCCGTGAGGTGTCGCAGAAGATCTCCGCAGTGAACAGATGCACTCCTATCTCCTTCGCCGCTTCGACGCATCTGGTGAAATCCACATGCCCCTTTCCGTAGTCACGGAAACGATATTCACCGGGTCGGGAATCCTTCAGATGCAGGGAAGTCACATAGCCTTTCCCTTTCCGGATGTCTTCAACTGTCCGGTCCGTGTCTCCCCCGAAGGCATTGGTCGCGTTGCCGATATCGCCGTATACCCTGAAAAACGGGGAAGGAACTTTCCTGCAGTATTCGACAGCATCGCTGATCGTGGAGCAGAACGGCATCTCTGCATTTTCGATGCCGAGGATCACGCCATGGTACGCACAGATCCCTATCGCGATGGGAAGATTCTCATAAAAGCGCGCCACTGTCTCAGGAGTAGAGGGTTCGTCGTAGACGTCATAGCCGTTTACCAGCATGACACGGCTTCCCAGTGCAGAAGCAAGACGGCATCCCCCGTCAATGACGCGGAATGCCTCCTGATTCTTCTCCCGGTCCAGCATCCCGAGCGGAGTCCTGCGCAGAAGGCTCAGGGAGAAAGTGGTAAAAGGCATGCCCATCCGTACGGAAAGACTGCGCCACTTTTCACTCTCCTCTACAGACCAGTTCAGCCTGGCCGCACGCTCTTCGTTGAGATCCACACAGAATTCGAGATGGTCGTAACCGCTCTCCTTCGCGATCTGCATCTTCTCTTCCAGCGGCATATCGTCCGGAAGAGCCTTTTCATACATTCCCAGAGAATATCGATACATAGATTCCTCAGCCATGCCTGCCGCCGTCAGGCATGCATTCAGTTCAGATTGATCGCACTGGTGTCTCTCATCCACTGTCCGAACGTCTCGTATGCCTTGCGGTACTGGGCGAAATACTTCTGATACTTTTCATGGTTCCCGGGATTCGGCTCGATCCGCTTGCTGTAGCGGACCATCTGTCCGACCGCTTCCTCGAAGTTTTCGTAGATGCCTGCCGCGATGGTCGCAAGGATCGCGCTGCCGAGCGCGCAGGACTGCGGGTCTTCCGGCACATTTACGACGACGTTGGACACATCCGCGTGGATCTGCATAAAGAGGTCGCTGTTCGTAGTACCTCCGCCCATATAGATCTCATCTACCGGATAGCCTGCGTCACGGAAGGACTGGAATACATTTTCCGTTCCGTAGGCAACGCCTTCCATGATCGCCCGGAAGAGATGCGCCTGCGTATGGCCGAGGGACAGCCCGTATATATTGCCGCGGATGTCACCGTCTGTATACGGTGTACGGTTCCCCTGCCACCAGTCGAGAACCAGCAGCCCGTCGGAGCCCGGATCCAGTTTGGCGGCCTGCCTGTTCAGTTCTCCGTATATTCCACCCTCTTTATCTTTGAGGTCACCGCAGAAGTTGTTCTTGAACCAGCTGACGATAGATCCGGAAGAAGTCTGTCCTCCTTCCACCATGCCGTAGCCCCTGCGCACTGCTCCGGGGAATGGCCCGAAGATGCCGCTCTTTGTATATTTGTATACATCCGTAAGGCCGAGGATCAGATGGCTCGAGCCTGTGATCAGAGCGACCTTGCCGGGCGAGATGACGCCGAGGCCGAAGCAGCCGATGAACGCGTCCGGTCCGCCCTGGGCTACGATCGTATCCTCGCTCAGACCCAGGAAAGCTGCCGCTTCTTTCGTGAGTGTCCCAAGCGGATCCCCGAGATAATGGATCTCCTGCGGGAACTTATCCAGCACATCCCCGAGCCCGACCGCTTCATAGAGGGACTTCTGGAAACCGCCGTTCTCCTCGTCATAGTACCAGCGTGCAGAAATGTTGGACATGCTTGCGGTCCATTTGCCGGTCAGCATGTAGGTGATCCAATCCGTGCATTCACAGACCACATCCGCCGCATCGTAGTTCTCTCTCTCGTGCCGCTTCAGCCACAGAGCCTTACATGGCATCCACTCTGCGGATACACTGCCGTAGCTGTTGAATTTCAGGGCATCGTCTCCTGTTGCCGCGATATCCGCCGCTTCCTTCGCAGAACGGACATCCATCCAGATCAGGCAGTCACGAAGCGGTGTGCCGTCCTTCTTGCAGAGCATGACACTGCAGCAGGTCACATCATATCCGATGGCAACAATATCTTTCTTGTCAACTCCGGCCATCTCAAGGGCAGCCTTCATGCTCTTCTGCAGTCCGTTCCACCAGTCCATGGGACGCTGCTCCGCCCAGCCCGGATGCTGGTGAATAGTCTCATACTCTGTAGCCGAAAAGCCGATCTCCCGGCCATCCAGCCTGTAGATCCCGGCACGGACACTCGTCGTGCCCATATCAAATCCCACTACATATTTTTCTGACATTTTAAACCTCGCTTGAAATCTGTTTATAGCCAGCTGATACTCATGCCGTCGAAGGGAAAAGCGGATTTCCTTAGTCGGGCGTGTAGGAACGCCGGCACTTGGAACGCGTCTTATGCGTTCCTATGTATCCGCTGCGTTCCGGTCCACAACGTCCGGTGGACGTTGGTTCTGGACCGACCGAAGCGAAGCGGAGACCGAGCGAAAGCGCCCCGACGTGGAAATCGCTTAACCTGAGACGGCCAGGGTCAAAGTGCTTCGACCCACGCTTTGTACACCAGGCTTCCCGCGATCGCACCCTGATCCGGAACGCCGTGCAGTTTCTCCCTGTGGACATATGCCTTTCCATACACAGGCGCCATGTCCTTCGTCGCTTCCACGCCGGCGCAGGCCGCCTCATATGCCATCAAGGCCAGTTCTTTCCTGTCCCCGCATCCTGCGTCCGCGGCAGCTTTCGCCGCGTCTGCCGCCGGTTTCAGGGAATCCAGCAGCGTCCTCTCACCGGGAGATGCTTTGCCTCTCTTCTGGACGCCGTCATAGTAACCCTGCGCAAACGCCGCAAAATCGTTCGCGTCCATACTCTCTTTTCCCTTCAGGGCTTTCGCCGCTCCGAGCATGCCGCTTCCCATCAGGGTTCCCATGGTAGACGGAACTGCAGAAGCCATCGCAGAGCCTGCCGCGAAAAACAGCTTTCCGAGATCCTTCTCTTCTGACGCGCAGACCTTATCCTTTGCAGCAGCAAAGCCTTTGCTCATCGTCAGTCCCAGATCACCGTCCCCCGAATTGGCATCCAGTTCGATCAGGTAATCCTTGTTGGCGTTCATTTCATCCGACGCCTTCTCAAAAAACCGGACAACATCCTCTCTTGTTATTTCCATGCACGGGTCCTCTCTTTCACACAATGGCATTCTGATGGATAAACGGTGTATCCGCTGCCGGGGACAGATACGTTTTCAGTTCGTCGTCCAGCTTCATAACTGAGACAGACGCACCGATCATATCCATGGAAGTTGCGAATTCACCAAGTTTGGCGAAGAAGACCTTGATGCCTTTCTGCTCCAGGACTTCACTGACCCGGCGGAACATGATGTAGAGTTCTTCAAGCGGCGTAGCTCCCAGCCCGTTCATGAGGACTGCGACTTCATCGCCTTCCTTCGTTTCCAGGTCTTTCAGGATCCTCTCCAACATGTAGTCCACTGTCTCATCCGCCGTCTTAACCGGGCAGACCTCGATCCCGGGCTCTCCGTGGATGCCCATGCCAAGCTCCATCTCTCCCTCGTTGACTGAGAAATTGGCCTTGCCGTTTTCGGGAATGATGCACGGCGAGAGTGCCACGCCGAATGTGCGGACAGAAGCATTGGCCTTCTCCGCGATCCTCGCGACTTCCTCCAGCGGAAGCATTGCGTCTGCAGCCGCGCCTGCGCATTTGAAGACGAAATAGATGCCGGCCACGCCGCGTCTCTTATCCTCGTCTCCCTTGTCGGCAGAAGCCACGTCGTCACAACCCTTCACGTGAAGACACTTGATGTCATCGAAATCCACAAGCTCCTCTGCCATCTCGAAGTTCATAATATCGCCTGTATAGTTGCCATAGACATAGAGCACTCCGGCACCGGAGTCGATCTCCCTGGTCACATTGGCAATCTGTTCTGCACTCGGGGACTGGAAAACACCGCCGATCGCGCAGCCGTCTATCATGCCGTCGCCTACGTAGCCGAGGAAAAGAGGCAGATGTCCGGAGCCTCCTCCGGTCATGATACCGACCTTGCCCTCTTTTTTCCTGGTAGTGACATAGCAGCGCAGATCATCTTCCACATATTTCACGCGGTCCGGATAAGCAGCATAGATTCCCTTCAGCATCTCATCGACATAATCTTCCGGTTTGTTAAGCAGTCTCTGCATGATCATTCCCTCCCTTTCATGTTATGAGGCAGTTTCCTTTTCCGCTTTCTTTTTCTTTCTGTTCTCAGCAAGTTTGTCCATATAGTGATTGAGGATCATGTCCCCGACCAGCACCGCGCCCCAGACAAATGTCTGGAAGTAGCTGTCTACACGCAGGATGCCGAAACCGCTGGAGAGGAACTGGATCGTAAGAACCGCCATGACGACCCCCGTGATCTTACCGAAGCCGCCGGACGGATTGATGCCGCCCAGGATCGCAACGATCAGGCAGCGCAGCACGTAGGAAGAACCGTAGCTCGCCTTGGCCGAGTTCGTTCCCGAAGCGATGATGATACCGGCGATCGCAGAGAGGATACCTCCGTAGACATGCGTCTTCAGGATGACCCGCTCATTTTTGATACCGGAGAATCTTGCAGCCTTCGCGTTCGTTCCGACGAGGTAGAGTTCCATGCCGTACTGCTTCCTCTGAAGCAGGATCGTGAAGATGACGACCACGACCACAAAGACGATCAGCGACATCGGAATCACGCCAAAGATATAGGCGCCTCCAAAGAATGTGAACTCTGACGGCGTGCCGAAGACTGCCGCGCCTTTTGTCACGCCGACGCCGAGTCCCGTGAAGATCTCCTGGGAGCCCAGCGTTGCAAGCATCGCGGGGATGCCGACATAGGCGATCAGGAATCCGTTCAGGAGACCGCAGAGCGCGCCGACCACCATCGCGATGGCCAGTCCGATGAAGATCGCAGGCCACATGCCGATCTTTTCCTGCGTTGCAATAATGAACTTACAGCAGAAGATACCGCTCAGGTTCGCGATGCCGACCACCGAGAGGTTGATGCCGCCGAGCAGCATAGCCAGGGATACGGCGATCGCAAGGATCCCGACTTCGGGGAAGGTCCTTGCCATCGACTGGAAATTCGACAGAGAGAGGAACTTGCTGCCGCTGGCTATGCCCATGATCACGAACGCCGCGACCATGATCACAAAGAGACGGACCATCTGGGCGTCCTGTGTGATGTCCCTGATATACTTTGCAAAGCCCTTTTCTTTATTCATAACTCAGCCCTCCTGATCTTCCAGGATCTTCGCGATCTTCCGGCTGCTCTTCAGTTCCTTGTAAGCCGAGAGCGCGGTACCGGCGACGATGATGATACCTACGATCATCTGCTGCCAGGAGGAATCGACGCCGACCAGTGTCAGGGAACTTCGCGCGACTGTGATCAGGGCAAGTCCCAGGGTGGTTCCGATTACGGTTCCTCTTCCGCCCGCAATGTTCGTACCTCCCAGGACGACCGCAGCGATGCAGAGCATCTCACTCCCCATCAGATCCGTCGGCATGCAGATGCGGGCCTGCATGGTATGGCAGATGCCGGCAAGTCCCGCGCATGCGCCGATGAATGTGTAAACGAAGATCAGGATCCCTGTGACATTAAAGCCTGCCCGTTCCGCGGACACACGGTTTCCTCCGATCGCGTAGATCCCGCGGCCGAGCATCGTATACTTCAGGATAAGGTATACGATCAGCGCAACCGCCACCAGGAACAGGAAGGTCCAGGTACAGGTCGTCGTAACCGTGCCTGACTTTCCGCTGATCATGACTGCCTTGCCGAAATCCTCCATGGGCTTGCACAGCCTGTTGACCGGCTTGCTTCCGACCAGGGTGATCAGAAGACCGTAATACAGGGAAGACGTTCCCAGTGTGACGATGAATGCCGGCAGCGAGAACTTGGTAATGATAATTCCGTTCAGGAATCCGAGCACGGTACCGATCGCGATGGACATCAGGATCGGCAGGATCACCGGTCCGCCGTAACCGATACTGTCCATAATCTTACTCGTGGTAAACATGCCGCATACTGCGATGGCGGGGAAGGAAACGTCGATCCCGCCCGCGATGATGCCGGGCATGAGGGCAAACGTCATAATACCCATCACGATACTGTTCTTCATCAGGGAAACAAGGTTGCCGGTCGTGAAGAACACCGGGTTCGCGATGCCGATAATGAGGCAGAGTATGGCGAGGGCGATCAGCACGAAAAACTCATTTGTTTTCATTGCTTTCTTCAGCATCACGCAGCACCTCCTTTATCATTGGCTTCCGCCAGGATATCCGCGAGACGGGTCTCATCCATCTCACTGGTCTGGAACTCGCCTGCCAGCCTGCCACGCTTCATGATGAGCGCACGGTTGCAGTTGTCCAGGATCTCCGGAAGATCGTCTGAGATGATGATCACGCCGATCCCCTGCTCCGCCAGCATCCTGGTGTAGGCGTAGATATCCGCCTTGGCACCGACGTCGATGCCGACCGTCGGGCTGTTCAGGATCAGAACCTTCGGTTTCGTCGACAGCCATTTCGCCAGAACGACCTTCTGCTGATTGCCTCCGGAGAGAGCCTGTGCCGGAAGCTCCGTGGAAGGAGTTTTAACCTTCAGCTCCTTCACCCATTCCATTGATCTCTCTCTCACTCCGTTCGTGTCGATCAGTCCCGCTTTATTCAGATTGCGCTCGATAACTGCAGAGATCATATTCCGGGAGATCGTCTGCGGCATGAAAAGCCCTTCTGTCAGACGGTCCTCCGGCACATACGCAATTCCCGCGTTTATCGCATCCTTCACACTCTTGAGTTTCAGTTCCTTCCCCTCCAGGAAGACCTGGCCGGTATCGATCTTCTCCAGATTGAAAAGCGATCTTGCAAGCTCGCTTCGTCCGGAACCGAGCAGTCCCGTGATGCCGAGCACCTCGCCCGCATAGAGCTTAAAGGAAATATCTGCAAACAGATCTTTGATCCCGATGTTCCTTACTTCAAGAACGGGCTCGGATCCGATGTTTTTCGCTTCAAATGTTTCGCTCTCGATCTCGCGTCCGGTCATATAGTAGATGAAACGCTTCCGGTCAAATTCCCGGATCGGCCCTTCAATGACCTTCTTGCCGTTGCGGAGGATCACCAGCTGTTCCGCGATCTCATATACCTCGTCCAGCTTATGGCTGACGAAGACGACCGCGATCCCTTTCTTCTGAAGATCCCTGACAACCTTGAAGAGAGAATTGACTTCATTTTTCGTAAGTGCCGTAGTGGGCTCATCCATGATAAGGAGCCTTGCGTTCTGCAGCAGGGAGCGGCAGATCGCAACCAGCTGCTTGCTTGCCACAGGGAGATCCGCAAGAGTCGCGTCAAGATCCATCCTGACATTGATCATATCGAGCGCTTCCTGGGCACGCCTTTTTACATTTTTCCAGTTGACCGTCTTCCTGCCGTCCAGCCGTTCCGCTGAAAGAGCGATGTTCTCCGCCACGGTCAGATTCGGGAAAATCGCGAAATCCTGATAGATAACCTGTATGCCCAGATCGATCGCCTGCTTCGGGGTAAAATGTGAATACTGCTTCCCGTCGATCTCGATCGTACCCCTGTCAGGTCGATAGAAACCCGAAATGATCTTGATCAGCGTAGATTTACCGCCGCCGTTTTCTCCTGCCAGGCACAGTGTCTGTCCTTCCAGGATCTCAAGATCCACATCCTGAAGCGCATGCACGCCTCCGAATGAGATGGAGATCCCGTCCAGCTTGATAAGAGTTTTCCCTGCCATGCACATCTTCCTTTCCGAATCGGAATTCTGCTAATGAAAGGAGGAACTGTTATGACATCCTCCATAACAGTCCCTCGCAAAAAGCAAATTGATCTGCTGATTAAAGAAGATACGATTTTGCTTTATATGAATCTTTTCGATCAGAAGTCGTAGTCGCCCATGTTGTCCTTGTCGACATCGATCCACGCCTGTCCGTAAAGGACCTTTGCGCCCTTGTCATTCTCCTTGAGGAGCAGACCCTGATAACCTTCAGCCTCAAGATCCATTCCGTCCTCAACTGCTTCGCCCTTGAGGAGCTTCAGCGCGATCTCGTTCATTGCATAGCCTGCAAGAGCCGGATCCCAGAAGGAGATCTTGTCGATAGCGCCGGTCTCAAGGTACTGGCCTGCTACAGATACGAGAGAGGTGCCGATGCAGAAAGTGGAATCCTGAAGACCCATCTCTTCGATTGCACGTGCAGCACCCGGGATATCCGTCATAGCGGAGCCCTGGAATCCGACGATATCCGGATCACTCTGAAGCAGCTGCTTCGTGATGTTGTAAGCATTCTCGGAATCCTCGGTGGTCTCGTTCTTGTTGGAAACCAGTTCCATATCCGGATAGTTCTCTTCCTGATATGCGACGGAAGCGTCTACCCACTCATTGTGGGAGGTAGCGGTCAGGGAGCCAACAAACGTGGTGTACTTGCCCTTGCCTTCCATCATCGGTCCAAGATACTCTTCCATGAAGTGCTGGCCATATGCTGCATTGTCAAATGCCTCGATATCATAATCGGCATTCTGGACATCGGAAGCCTCGTGTGTGATAACAACGATGCCTTTCTCGCGGGCTTCTTTCAGCACTTCCTCAAGAGATTCGGTGGAGTTCGGTACGACGCAGATCGCGTCAGCCCCGGCATCCATTGCCTCACGGATCTTCTGAACCTGTGCGGCCGGGTCAGCGGTCGTGTCACCGATCTGATATGCATCAACGCCTGTATCTTCCGCAAACTTGTTGACGCCTTCTTCCATACGGTCGAACCACGCAACACCTGTCAGCTTAACGATCGTAACGATGGTGAAATCATTGTCTTCTGCCTTCGCGGTCATCGTTCCGCCCAGCAGTCCGGCTATCATCGAGCCGGCGAGTAACAGGGACATCAGTTTCTTTTTCATAAAGACTACCTCCTTTGAAAAAATGGATAGTATCATCAACATCCGCTTCTGAGCTTCCGCTCACAACAGCCGGATGTCACACTCGTAAGTATAACATATTTATACAAGAACTGCGACGCATATCTGGTCAAAGATAAAAATTTAATAAAGCTTCAAATGATCCCTCTTTCCTCGCCTGCCCTGCGGATGGCTTCCGCCATTTCACGGACACGCTGCGCCGGTGAAGGAGCCTTCAGGATACCGGATGTCGCGCCGGTTCCGTCCGCCCCGAGGCGGATCATATTATAGCAGTCCTCTGCCGTCGTCACGCCGGAAGCGATCATCACCAGGACATCGGGATTGATCTCATGCAGGGCTTTAACCGTATCGATCGCATAGGAATCATCTGCAACCTGTCCGGTACCGATCAGATCCGTCGGTTCCGCAAGCACTGCATCCGATCCGAGGCAGCAGGCCGCCTTTGCCTCGATGACGCTGTCAGCACAGACAATCGTAAACATATCAAGTTCTTTCGCTCTGCGGATGCATGCATAAAGCTCTGTCAGGGTCTTCGTATTCTCCGCATGGTTCAGAAAGACAGCTTCTGCTCCGGCAGCCTTCAGGGATTCCGGCAGGACATGTCCCATCCCGCGTCCGGGAGTCAGGGGATCCATCGACTGCGCGCAGACGATCACATGTTTCGTATTCTCCCGGATCAGCCTGATATCCGCGAAAGGACAGGTGAACAGGACCGGGATGCCGACGGCAGCCGCCGTCTCATCAGCCGCCTTCGCGAGCTTCAGAGATTCTTCCCCATAGAGATAAGACTTCGGGTTTACAACAAGAAACGGGCTCTTCACTTTCATGCTTCAGCTCCTTTCCGCAGTCACCCGCCTGTCCGCGGATGACTGCCATCCTCTCAGATCATTCACCTATCACTATGATACTGCACTTTCTGGTACGTTCCCTCGTACGGTCAAAATCGACAAAGTATACATATCCGGTCGGACCGACAGCAAGCTTTCCGTCATCAACTTCAAGAGTCGCGCTGTTGCCGAGCATGGTTGCCTTCAGATGGGCATCGCAGTTATAGAGAGCGGTCCTGTCGCCGCCGGGAAGATAGGACAATGCATCCGGCCAGCTCTCAACGGCTTCATAATGCTTTTCTCCCGGGTAAAGATACGTCTCCTCGGAAGGTGCTTCCACCTGATCCGGAATGATCTTCTCCAGAACACGGTTCAGGTCCCTCTGAAGATATTCCGTTCCGTCCGGCAGGAGATCATGGACAAATTCCTCAAAGAACACCGAACAGGTCGTATGCGGTGA
>CADCOU010000075.1 GCA_902803155.1 uncultured Lachnospiraceae bacterium
GCCCGGGAGTGAGCCGCAGCCTGAGCCCGAACCTGAACCAGCGCCGCAGCCCGAACCCGAGCCTGCACCACAGCCTGAGCCGCAGCCACAGACCGAGTCTGCACCACAGCCCGAACCGGAGCCTGCGCCGCAGCCTGAGCCTTCACCGCAGCCCGAACCTGAACCAGTGCCGCAGCCGGAACCGGAGCCTGCACCGCAGCCTGAGCCCGAACCTGCACCGGCACCACAGACGGAACCCGCCGTTGAATTTGCGGGGGACATGGGAGAGTTCCGGTACCGAATCAACGGACATACCTACCAGTTTCCGACTCCTGTCCGGGAACTGCCGGCGGAAGACCTGAGGCTCCATCATGATCTAACGATTCCTTATGACCGGCGTTCGGGTGCGCCTGACTGGACTGAGATATCCAACACGCAGTATTTCTATTTTGAGAATGCACTGTACAAAGAGATGGCGGGAGTACGAACCTGACCGGCAGTCCGGCAGCGATCGACGACTGCATGCTGACTGCCCTGATCGATACCAAAGGTTCCGGCGTAAACGTGACGCTGCCCGGTGATGTCCGCGTAGGCGGGGCGGAGAGTGATATTCTCAGAGGATTCCCGGGTTTCTCCCAGGTGGAGATGAACGGCAATTCCGCATTTCGCGGAAATGAACTCCTGTGCGCCTGCAACGTGCGGGATGACGGATGCCACGGTTACGTGCTGATCCGCAACGATCCGCCGTACTACAGTGCCCTGTCGATCATTTGTGACGGAGGGGTCATCAGGGAGATCAGCTTTGAATGCCTGGGTTCCGTCAGAGCGGACGGAGTTTTCCTGGATACGGAGTACCTGACAGATTAAAGATAACAGGAGGGAGTTATTCATGAGAATGGGATACAGGAAATGTGTGCGGCGCAGGATCCTTTCCTGCATACTGGCCATGATGCTTGTGCTGGCTCATTTTTCAGGACTGAGTGCGTACGGCGATGCAGTCGTCATACCTGAAGAGCGAAGAATCGTCCTGACTATGGGAGCGGACCTTTCCGAAGAGCAGAGAGCGTATATCCTGCAGTACTTCGGGATCGCAGACCGGGAGGTCACTACGATCGTAATCACGAACCAGGATGAGCGTGACTGCCTGCTCGGCAAGATCCCGGAGGAGCAGATCGGTACACATACCTTAAGCTGCGCGCTGGTCAGGGTAACGGATGCAGGCGGTGTCCAGGTCAAGACAGCCAACATGAATTATGTGACGAGCAATACGATCGCGTCGACGCTTTCCACCTCCGGTGTATATAACTGCGAGGTACTGACTGCTGCTCCCTTTGAAGTGTCCGGAACAGGGGCTCTTACTGGCGTCATGATGGCTTATGAGGCTGCAACCGGACTGGATCTGGATCCGGAGAAGAAGGACCTGGCAAATGATGAACTGGTTCTGACCGGAGAACTGGCGGATCAGGTCGGTCAGGACGAGGCGGCCCTTGTGGTCAATGACATTAAGATCCATATCGTACGCGACCAGCTCAAGGAAGAAGAGGAAGTGCGGGGTGTGGTTGACGAGGTGGTCGCTACTGCGGAAGAAGCGGTGCGTATAGCAGCAGAAGCGCAGGGATTCGATGCTCCCTCGCCGCTGGGCCAGGTAGAACATGAGAAACTGTACGAGTTCGGATACAAGTACAGCGGTATGGATTATAACTATAAGGATCTGCAGCGTACGCTGGAGCGTGTGACGCACAATGTCACGCAGAAGGCCGGCATCGATGATCCGATCGAGGATACTTTCGAGACGCTGGATGAGGATTCCTCGCTGGATCCGGACAGCATCCTGCTCGGAACAGCGGATGAAGTGCTGGGTGAAGATGCGAACATCAACGCGACAAACAGCGCGGCGCTCGGGGATCATGAAGCGGAACCGATCGATGTATTTACAGGGGAGGTGACCCTGACAGAGTCCGGGGGCGTCAAGGCGGACGGATTCATCTCCGGAACCAACCTGGTCGGATACAAGGATCTGAACGGCTCCTATGCACTGATGGATCTGAACGGAAACATGATGACAGAGTCTGTGTATAACGGATATTTTTCATCGGATTCCGGCTACATCAAGGCACAGCTCAATGACGGAAGCGGCCTGAAAGGTCTGCTGGAGACAGACGGAAGCATAGCGGTCCCGTTTGACTATCCGGTGGTCGAGATACTGGGAGAGAAATGGGCTGCCGGAATCACGCTCGCCGAAGGGACGGAAGCGGATTATGATTATTCCGATTACTCCGGAGGCTACTATGTGATCGATCATGTGGATGTCTATTATCGCGGAGCCGATGGTGAGACAGTTGCCGGGAGCCTGGGAAGAGATCAGTACTATGAGGGAAGAGGCCGGGGCGATTACCTCAATGTGCAGGATAGGACCGGTTCCGTGTCGACCTGTGATACCGGACTCAACGTTCTCAGGACCGCTGAAGGACTCTCTGATTTCGGAGAGTATGATGAAGATGCCCGGCTGAAGGAACTGATCGAAGAGAAGACGGGCGGCTACTGCGGCATGTTCCTCGGGAGTTATGCAAAACTGTACGGTTCGGATAACGGGAAAGGCGTCACGGACCGCTATGGGAATATCATTATCCCGACACAGTTTGACGATATTCTGATGGGCAGAGACAGTTATGACGGATATGGATACTTCGGGGCTTCCAGGGACGGGAAGTTTGTCTATGTAACACAGGGCGGCAGCGTTACCGGCGCTTTTGAAGTCGCATCGGAACTGGTTGACAACTGCGGCATGTCCGCTTCCTGTTCGGCTCCGGACGGAACTGCTTATATTCTCTCAGGAGACGGCGTCATGTCGGAGCCGGGCGTGACAGAGGACAAACTGTCGCCGGTAAGGGCATCAAAGGGAATGTTCTGGAAGGTGCAGAACGGAGCAGGGAAATATGACCTGCTTGACTGGCACGGCAATGTCCTGCTGACCGACAGCGATGATTATTCGATATCCGCAAACGGCAACTACCTGATCGCGCAGAATGGGTATACTTCCTCCACGCTTTATCTGGTAAATGATGCCTCCCCGGTCAGTATCACGGATACAGCCGGCGGTGCATCTGAACTGGAAGTACAGATCGAAGAAGGCGCTTCTATGGAACAGTATGCCGGCACTCCGGTTCTGGAGAAGGCAGGTGAGATCTCCGCCGGCGGATTTGCGGAAGGTACGGATCTGGTCATACAGAAAGAGGAGAGCGGCAGGGCTCTTGCCGATCTCTCCGGAAACAGATGCACCGATGCAGCATACAGCACATTCTGGTATGACGACGGATGGCTGAAAGTGACAGACGCGGAAGGTGTAAAGGGCGGACTCCTGTCTCTGAACGGCGTCCAGGTACTTCCCTGTGAATATGACAAAGTAGATGTGCTGAATGAAAACTGGGCAGTCGCCTACAGCCTGACGCCCGGCGGAACGGAGGAGGACTATGATTTCAGCGGTTCGGGCAGTTATTACCTGATCAGTGAAGCGAAGATCTGCCATCTGAGTGAAGAGGAGCTGACTTCCGTATCGCTGAGCCGCGACCAGTTCGCCGATGCCTATGCGGAAGATGATTTTATCAACATCAGGGACCGCTCGAGCGGACTGGTAACAACCTATGACAGTTCGTTCCAGGCGGTTGCATCCGCAGACAGCCTCTACCGGATCGAGTCAGGCATGGATGTCCAGATCCGGAAGATCGAGGACAGTACAGGTCTCAGTGTTTTCGATACCGAATTCACCGACGGGTATATCCGTGTGTCAGACTACTCCCGCGAATCAGCGAATGAAGGCGTTGCCGACATGAACGGCGAACTGATCCTTCCGTGTTCCTATGACAGGGTGCAGACGTACTATACCGGAAGAGGAAGCAGATTCTGGGCATCCGGCTATTTTGCAGTGGAGCTGAACGGATCAGCCGGTTACGTCAGTTCAGGTGGAGAGGTGACCTGTGAACTGAAATACGATGCGGAGAAGTTCCGCAGCTGCGGAGTGGCTGCCGAGATCGAGAATGCGGATGGAACCAGAATGATCGCTGCGGCGGATGGGACAGAGTCCGGCAACTACACTTATGTGTCGGAACTGGGCGGATCCGGTAAGTTCTGGAAAGTCCGTACATCGGAGGACTCCTACAGTTATGATGTGATCGACTGGCATGGAAATGTGCTCTTTGAAGATATATCTGATGCGGAGGTATCTTATGACGATCAGTATATGCTGATCTGGAAGGATTACGGAGATACCGCCGAACTGTACGGGATCGA
>CADCOU010000076.1 GCA_902803155.1 uncultured Lachnospiraceae bacterium
ATCTGTATGAGGTCAAGGCAGGCGTTCTGGCTGCAAAGGAGAATACTTCTCTTCCGATCTGGGTCACTATGACATTTGAAAAAAGCGGAAGGACATTCGCGGGGACGGATCCTGCGGCAATGGCACTGACACTGGACGCGCTCGGAGTGGAAGCGCTCGGTGTGAACTGTTCTCTCGGACCGGAAGACCTGATCCCCATGGTACAAAAGATACGCGAACGGACTTCTCTTCCCGTGATCGTCAAGCCGAATGCCGGACTGCCGGATCCGAGAACCGGAGCCTACGCCATGACACCGGAAGGATTCGCACACTGTATGGCTGCCTATCCGGAAATGGGTGTACATATAATGGGAGGCTGCTGTGGAACACAGCCGTCTTTCATCGCGGCCCTCCATGATCAGTTCAAAACAGAAGAAAACGTCACCTTCCCTGCGGATCAGATCCCAAAGGAACCTGTAAACGGAGTCTGTTCCGCATCCAGGACTGCGGATCTGAACGGACAGGTGCGCGTGATCGGTGAGAGGATCAATCCGACCGGCAAAAAACGTTTCCAGCAGGCGCTCCGCGAGCATGATATGAATTACATCATGAAATGCGCCATTGAACAGGCGCAGGCCGGAGCAGACATCCTGGATATCAACGTCGGACTTCCCGGTGCAGACGAGCCGTCCCTCATGACCGAGGTGGTCCGGGCTGTGCAGAGCGTAACCGACCTGCCCCTGCAGATCGATTCTGCGACGCCTGAAGCGATAGAAGCCGGTCTTCGCGCGGTCAACGGACGAGCCATCGTCAATTCCGTAAATGCGGATGAAGAAAAGTGCGCACAGATCCTTCCGATTGTAAAAAAATACGGGGCATGTGTGATAGGCCTCGCACTGAAGAAGTCCGGCATGCCGAAGGATACTTCTGAACGTATCGAAAATACCCGGATGATACTTGAGATGACTGACCGATATGGTATCCCGCG
This sequence comes from uncultured Lachnospiraceae bacterium, assembly GCA_902803155.1. GTDB lineage: Bacteria > Bacillota > Clostridia > Lachnospirales > Lachnospiraceae > Porcincola. Next base: position 968 of record CADCOU010000076.1, read on the forward strand.
GAAGAACGTCATTATCGACTGTCTGGCTCTCACTGTATCCGCACAGCAGGAGCAGGCCATGGAGACACTCCATGCAGTAGAATATGTCAGCAGGACGCTCGGTGTACACTGTACGCTCGGAGTCAGCAATATCTCCTTCGGTCTTCCGGCCCGTAAGATGGCAACTGTCAGTTTTCTGACTCAGGCCATGTACTGCGGACTCGATCTTCCGATCATTAATCCGAATCAGCTGGAGATCATGGATGCAGTTGCCGCGTTCCGTGCACTCTCCTGCCAGGATCCGTCCTGCAGCGCCTACATCGCGCGTTTTGCGAACAGACCGAAGGAAACGGCACTTGTTATAACTCAGAAAGACACCATAACATCTGCAGCTGCAGCCGGGCCGCAGCCGGAAAGCGGTACAGCGCAGGCTTCGGATACGGAATCGCTGATCCGGCGGGCTGTCATCGCAGGACTTCCCGATGAAGTGCGTGATCAGACAAAACTCCTGATGCAGCAGAAAACTGCCATGGAGATCATAGAGCAGGATCTGATCCCGGCTCTTGACATAGTAGGGGAAAGATATGAGAAGCAGATCATCTATCTCCCTCAGCTGATCAATGCGGCAAATGCCGCTTCAGCCGGATTTGATCTCATCAAGGATTCCCTGGCTGTTTCGGGAGAAAGCGTATCAAAAGGCAGACTGATTCTGGCAACCGTAGAAGGGGATATTCACGATATCGGAAAAAACATCGTGAAAGTCGTCCTGGAGAACTACGGGTATTCAGTGATGGATCTCGGAAGGGATGTTCCGCCTGAACGGGTCCTGTCAGCAGCGCAGGAATATGACATACACCTGATCGGTCTCTCCGCCCTGATGACGACCACGCTCCCTTCCATGGAAAAGACCGTACAGGTTCTCAGAGACGCAGGACACCCGTGCACCATCATGGTTGGCGGCGCCGTTGTCACTCCGGAATACGCTGCGTCCATCGGAGCGGATTATTATGCAAGGGATGCGCGGGAATCCGTTGAGATCGCAAGAAAAGTGTTTAATCAGACCGGGGTCAGAACAGTTTATTGATCAGTCATTCTTTTCAAGATACTGTTTTGCTTCCCTGATTACATTTTCCATGGAAGCCCTGCCGGGTGCGCCTTCTGTAAGACGCTTTTCCACGCAGGTCTCCAGGGAGACCGCCTCATAGATATCCTCATCAAAACAGTCTGAAAACTGTCTGAATTCGTCGATGGACAGGTCATCCAGCGCACAGCCCCTGTCGATACAGTGCAGGACCAGTCTCCCGATGATCCCGTGAGCGTCACGGAACGGTACGCCCTTAGCGACCAGATAATCAGCCGCATCCGTCGCGTTGGTAAAACCGTTCTTCGCCGATGCTGCCATCACATCAGAACGGAAACGCAGAGTCGCGATCATATCGTCAAACAGACGGATATCCATCTTCACGGTATCGATGGCGTCAAATGCAACTTCCTTGTCTTCCTGCATATCTTTGTTGTACGCAAGAGGAAGACCTTTCATGGTCGTAAGCAGGCTTGTGAGTGCACCGTATACACGGCCGGTCTTGCCGCGCACCAGTTCCGCAATGTCCGGATTCTTCTTCTGGGGCATGATGCTCGAGCCTGTTGAATAGGCGTCATCGATCTCCACAAAACGGTATTCATTGCTGTTCCATAGGATCACTTCCTCTGAGAAACGGCTCAGATGCATCTGACATACTGCCAGAGCGCTCAGGAATTCGATGAGATAATCACGGTCCGAGACGCCGTCCATGGAATTGCGGGACGGAATGGAGAAACCGAGTTCCCGGGCAGTGTATGCCCGGTCGAGCGGATATGTTGTTCCGGCAAGGGCTCCGCTTCCCAGCGGGCAGGCATACATACGCTCCAGGAGAGAGGCAAGATGCTCTCTGTCTCTCCGGAACATCTCAAAGTAGGCGCCGAAATGATGGGAAAGTGTCACAGGCTGCGCTTTCTGAAGATGGGTGAACCCCGGCATAAAGGTATCCAGATTCTCTTCCATGACATGGAGGATCGTCTCCAGGAAATGTTTCAGAAGCTGATCCGTTTCCTGTATCTCACTTCGGATATACAGCTTCATATCCAGAGCAACCTGATCATTGCGGCTCCTTCCGGTATGCAGCTTTTTCCCTGCGTCTCCGATCCGATCGATCAGATGCGCCTCCACAAAACTGTGGATATCCTCATAATCAGAAGAAAACACGAGGGCTCCGCTTTCGATATCGTCCAGGATAGAGTTCAGCCCCCGGATGATCAATCCGGTCTCTTCTTCTGAGATGATCCCCTGCTTTCCGAGCATCCGGGCATGAACGATGCTGCCTGTGATATCCTGCCGGTACAGTCTCTGATCAAAAGGCAGTGAATCGTTGAATTTCTTTACCAGCGCATCGGTTTCCTTAGTGAACCTTCCGCCCCATAGCTGAGCCATTTCCTTTTTCCTCCTGGTATTTTCAAGTCTGTCGCCGGCAGTATTACCTCATCATCTGCCCCCGGCAACCAAAAAGTATTATCCACTGTAGAGACGGGTCTTATCCGTTCTGAGATGTACGGGATGCATTTTTTGCCTCTTCTCTTTCCCGCTTTGAAAATATGCATCCGCAGTAATCCTGACGATAGAGGCCATACTGCTTTGACAGCTCCGTGGAACGGAGATATCCGCCCCTTTTCTTGAAATCGGAAGGAAGATGCTTCACCTGATAAATGGATTCGAGTTTCTGTCCGATCTCATTGATCTTATCTGCGTTTTTCAGCGGACTGATCGACAGCGTTGTCGTGAAATAATCATAGCCGCCATCCCGGGCAAGCCGGGCCGCCTCTTCCATCCGGAGCCGGTAGCAGGCAAAGCACCGTTCTCCGCCTTCCCGGATATGCTCAAGCCCTCTGACAGCATTATAATACTCTGCCGGATCGTACCGTCCGGAAATAAACCGGACGGGATATATCGTATCCATCTCACTGATCAGACGCTTCAGCTCCGACTCTCTGAAAAGGTACTCCTCCTCCGGTTCGATGTTCGGATTGTAGAAGAAGTCCGTGATCTCAAAATAATCTGAGAGATACTCCAGCACATAAGTGGAACAGGGTGCGCAGCAGCTGTGAAGAAACAGCCTTGCCGGCCTGTTATTCCGTACATTCTCTTCCCGGATCTGTTCGAGGAGACTGTCCAGTTCTCTCTGATAATTGACTCTGTTCAACCCAAACCTCTGATCTTTGTCAAATGATATCCAAAAGCGATGTTGCTGCCGCGTTGATCAATGCATCCCTGTATGGCCGAACCCGCCTGTGCCGCGCTGTGTCTCATCCAGTTCGTCTGTTTCGGAAAATGAGACTTCCAGATAAGGCATGACAACCAGCTGGGCGATCCTCTCACCGTCCCGGACTTCTCTCATCTCGTCTGTATCGTTGTGAAGGGCGATCGTGATCTCCCCGCGGTAATCCGAATCCAGAACTCCGACACAGTTAGCAGGACGAAGTCCCTGTTTTGCTGCCAGTCCGCTGCGTGCGAACAGTCCGCCGAAATATCCTTCCGGAACTGCGGCGGCAAGACCGGTGCCGATCATGGCCGTGGTATGCGGGGCAATCTTTGTGATCCCGTTCCCGGTGCAGGCATACAGGTCATAGCCGGCAGACCGGCTTGATCCGGACAGAGGAAGCCGCGCACCTTCTTTCAGTTTTTTCACTGCTATCTGAATGGACATAAGCACACAACTCCAGCATATTTTATGTCAGAACACGACAAATGACTGTGGTCCGACTGTTATCGTTCCGTCCTTCAGGGAGCCGGTTCCGACAGACCAGAGAAGCTCTCTGTCCGGAGCACCGATATTTGCGTAGTTTTCTTCCCCGGACGGGTTCACTGCCAGGATACGCTTGCCCCGTTTGTAAACAAACGGAAGATCCTTCCTGCCTATATACAGGATCTCCAGATTCGCAGCGGCCTGAAGATCCGCCTGCTGTGACCGCAGTTTCAGCAGGCTTTTCACTGTATTCAGAAGTGAATCCGGATCTCTCTGCTGCGCTTCGACAGTCGGAGCGTCCCAGGAGGGATCGACAGGAAGATACAGATCCTTCTCATCCGCTTCCGAAAAACCGAGATTTCGGGAACTGTTCCACTGCATGGGCGTCCTTGAACCGGTACGGTAGTACCCGCCTTCCTTTGTGGGGAGGCTCAGATAGCGCATGCCGATCTCATCCCCGTAATAGAGGAACGGGACGCCGGGCATGGTGAACAGGAATGCGTAGAACAGCTTCAGCTCGTCCTGCGTCAGGTTAAAGGAAGGCCGCACCGTGTCGTGATTACAGGTGATCATGCTGATATAGCCGCAGGATCTGGTATCCTCATACAATTTCAGATAATCATCCATAAAACGACGGATGTCTCCTCCGGAGTCTTTTCGGAAGAAACTGTGATCCTCACAGGACGGAGCCTCTTTTTTCAGGCCGTTGAAATAAGGATCTGACAGGACATTTCCTGACTCATGGTTTTCATAATCACGGACCAGCGTACTGTATGCCTCGCCTTTGTGATTCAGCAGAAAATCACAGTGAAAACCAGCCCGGAGGGCGAGATTCGGCTCGCTCCATTCCGCAACCAGCGCACATTCCGGATACTCCTCATCCATCATCTGCCGGATATTCTTCCAGACACGGGATGTCCCGGTCTTTTTTCCGTCATCCCCTTTTACCAGTGACGAAGCCATATCGACGCGGAAACCGTCGCAGCCTCTGTCCATCCAGAAACGCATGACATCCTTGATATCTTCCACAGTTGACCGGGCAGCTTCGCTGTCACAGCTCTTCTTCCAGTCTTCGTCGGCATGGAGCCATCCGTAATTCAGGGCGGGCTGACATTTAAAGAAGTTCAGAAGATACG